>JAYSVQ010000351.1:0-15046 GCA_043718485.1 Bacteroidota bacterium | reverse complement strand
TTATGACGACACAAACAGCTACTTTCAGAGACGAGGCCCTAGAGGCAAAGGAAAAGCGAAACAGTTTTTTCACCTCAATTGCCTTATTGTTACTGTTTCTCCTTGCAACGGCATCTTGGTGGAAGGCAGTCCTTTTTCCTGTGCCCCCTGCTGAGCAAAGCAAGTACCTGATATTAGGTGCAATTGACTTCGGTAATTTTGAAGAAGGAAGCGGAGAAGTCAATAACTTTTTAGCGGAAAGCCCAACGCCCGGGCCTGAAAAACCTGCCTCTTCACAAGAATCAAATCCTGCACCTGCCCTTAATAACGGCAGTCAGCCCTTGATTACCGGCACAGAAGAATCAGGCGTAAGCGTGCCTGTTACTCAACCCAATGAAAACTCACAATCTTCCAATACAGTTACAGAATCAAAACCCGTCAAAAAGCACAATACCGCTTTGTATGAGAGCCATGAAAATGGAACCGCGCAAGTAGGCGGCGCCAATCATGGAGAAGGCAATAAACCAGGAAATAGGGGCAATCCTAATTCCCCGGTTTTGAATGATGATGGCGGGCCAGATGGAGTAATCGGTGGGCATCGTTTTGAGAAACTCAATGGCCGCAAGGCGGTGAGTTTACCAAGCCCGGTGTACACCGTTCAAAAGGAGGCAAAATTAACTTTTAAATTTAAAATTGCCCCCAGCGGAAAAGTAGTAATTGTAGAAAAACCCATTACGGCTTACACAGATTTGGCTAAATCGGGAATGGATGCAATTTACAAATGGAAGTTCAGCGTGGTGGATGAAGATGCGGGAGATCAGTGGGTAAGTGTTACGATCACATTTAAACTGAAATAACTTGGATTACAAGGAAGCCGTTGACTTCCTCACCGCCCGACTCCCGATGTTTCAGAGGGAGGGAAAGACAGCCTACAACCCTAGGCTGGCTAATATATATAAGCTCACTCAGGCGCTGGGGAATCCCCAAGATCGATTTATCACCATTCATGTCGCTGGCACAAATGGAAAGGGCTCTGTCTCTTCTATGCTGTCTTCGATTCTGATTTCTGCGGGTTATCGAACAGGGTTGTATACCTCGCCTCACATGAAATCACTCAATGAAAGGGTCAGGGTAAATGGAAAAACAATTCAGGAAGATAAAGTTGCTGAATTTGTTAGGAACAACCGTGAGCTCATCGAGTCGCTCAATCCATCCTTTTTTGAAGTATCATTTGCCATGGCCCTTAACCAATTCGCTAAAGAAAGAATTGACGTTGCGGTTATTGAAACCGGAATGGGCGGCAGGTTAGATTCAACCAATATTATAGATGCTGATTTAGCTGTAATAACCTCGATATCACTTGACCATACCGATATTTTAGGTAAAAATGTGGAGGCCATTGCTTGGGAAAAAGCCGGAATCATGAAGCCGGGAATTCCAACTGTTATCGGAGATACCAATCCCAAATTGCGGGCTATTTTTCAGCGACAAGCCGCTATCAGCGGTAGTGCTATTATCTTCCCCGAAGATTTTTTGCAGCTAAATATGATTCAGCAATCCTTGGATGGACATTTATTTAATGTTAATTATAAAGATGAATCCCTTTTTGGGCCAGTAAGTTGCCCATTGCCCGGCCTTTACCAGGTAGAAAATATGCGAACCGTCGCCGGAGCAGTACTTGTTCTGCGCCAATTGGGTTTGCATATTTTAGATGCTGCGGTGAAAGAGGGGTTTCGCGGGGTAAAAGAATTAAGCGGTTTAAGAGGTAGAATGGAAATTCTAAGTAAAGAGCCGCTTGTCATTGCTGATATTGCCCATAATGAAGCGGGAATAAAATACGTTTTGGATCAACTTGAAGAATTGAAGATTAAAAAACGTCACATCGTTTTGGGCATGGTTCAAGATAAAGACAGGAAAACCTTACTCAAAATGTTTCCTCAAAACGCACAATACTATTTCGTAAAACCTGAAATTCCCAGAGGTGTTGAAGCTTCTGTATTACAAGCAGAGGCAAAGGCTGAGGGTTTGAAAGGAAAAGCCTACCCATCGGTAAAAGCCGGTTATCACGATGCACTTGAAAATGCCAAAAAAGAGGATTTAGTTTTTATTGGCGGCAGCACTTTTGTCGTGGCCGAAATCCTTTAATCCCTTTTCTATTAATCCCGTCCTTTAATTGGCGTTCCTGTTAAAAATTTAAGCAGTAGCTTATTAATTTATCTTTTTGGCATCTGCCAAAAATTTCTCCAAACCAGAATCGGTCAAATTGTGTTTGAGTAATTGTCCGATTACGTTAAATGGAATAGTGGCCACATCTGCACCGGCCTCAGCAGATTGCACAACGTGCAAGGTATGGCGAATGCTGGCCGCAAGAATTTGCGTATCGTATTCGTAGTTGTCAAATATCTGGCGAATAGATTCAATCAAAATCATGCCGTCGTGGCCAATATCATCGAGTCTGCCAATAAAGGGTGAAATATATTTCGCCCCAGCTTTGGCCGCAATCAAGGCTTGGGCAGCAGAGAATATCAAGGTGCAATTCGTGGGAATTCCCTTTTCTTTTAAGGCTTTTATTGCCTTTACGCCGTCTTTTGTCATCGGCACCTTAACAACAATGTTTTTATGAATTTTAGCCAAAGCCAAGCCTTCTATCATCATTCCCTCAAAATCGGTTGAAATTACCTCTGCACTCACATCACCATTGACGATTTGGCAGATTTTTAAATAATGTGCGTGAACCTCGCTTTGTTTGATACCTATTTTGGCCATTAAACTAGGGTTTGTGGTTACCCCATCTAAAACCCCTAACTGGTTGGCTTCTTCAATTTCTGCGAGATCTGCCGTATCGATAAAAAATTTCATACAATGGTGATTTTGGGCCGAAACTAAGAAATCGAAAATTGCCCTGCATATCAATTCATCCACATAGGCTGAAAATGAAAAATCCTCAAAAATGAAAGAGAATGCTTAGTTTAGCGGCTCTTACGTAATTATTTTCTTATGGAAGCTGGTGTTTACATTGTCATCATCGCGGTCTGTTTCCTCGGTGTATTCTTTTTCTTCTATTTCGTACCCATTGGCTTGTGGATTACAGCCATGTTCTCAGGCGTCCAGGTTGGAATTGGCCAACTCATAGGCATGCGCCTCCGGAAAATCGCCCCATCTATGGTGGTTAACAATTTGATAAAAGCGACCAAAGCCGGATTAAAAATTTCTGTAACAGAAATTGAAACCCATTACCTGGCAAATGGAAATATAAGCAGGGTAATCGATGCTTTGATATCAGCAGATAAAGCCAACATTGACCTCGATTTTAAACTCGCTACAGCAATAGATTTGGCTGGACGTGACGTTTTTCAGGCTGTACACGATTCAGTAACGCCCAGGGTTGTAAACTGCCCACCGGTTGCTGCGGTTGCAAAAGATGGCATTCAATTGATTGCGATTAGCCGAATTACGTTAAGGGCAGACATTCACAAATTAGTGGGTGGTGCAGGGGAAGAGACCATTTTAGCGAGAGTAGGAGAAGGCATTGTAACCACCATAGGTTCTGCCGATAACCATAAAAGTGTGTTAGAAAACCCCGATTTGATTTCCAAAAAAGTATTGGAAAAGGGATTGGACTCAGGAACTGCCTTTTCAATTCTCTCTATTGATATTGCAGATATTGATATTGGAGAAAATATTGGGGCGAAATTGCAAACCGACCAAGCCGAGGCAGACTTAAAAGTCGCTCGTGCAAAAGCTGAGGAAAGAAGGGCTATGGCCGTTGCCGAAGAACAAGAATTTATTGCCAAGGCGCAGGAAGCAAAAGCAAAAGTAATTGAAGCAGAGGCTGAAATTCCTCGTGCGATTGCTGAAGCATTAAAATCAGGGAATATGGGTGTAATGGACTATTACAAAATGCAAAATATTCAAGCTGATACGCAAATGCGCACCTCATTCAAGCAGAACGAGGGTCCGGAGCAGGCCTAAATACTGATTCTTCAACGGGCTAGGCCGAATTGAAAATCCCTTCCTATTTTTGTTCCATGCGAAAACTGATTTTTATCTCAGGATTCTTTCTTTTATTATATGCATGCAAGCCTGCTGCAAAAGTGAAAGAATTTGACTCAGTTTCAATTGTCGAAGCTGAAAAGTTAGGTAAGGAAATTGAAAAGGATATTGAGCAGGGAAAAAAGGGCGAACTAGAGAAATATCTCGATATTGAAAGCTTAGTTGACCGGGCCTTTTCGAGTCGGAAAATCAACCAATCTCAAAAAGATGCATGCATTCGGGTTTTACCTGATTACGCCATTTGGGGTAGCGATGTTGATGAAGCTGTCGCAAATGAAGGCTCCTTTTTAATGTTGATCGCCAAAGAAGAAAAAGGAGAAACCAAATTGATTTTTCATTTTTTGAATGGGGATGAGGGCTTTGATTTTTTTGAATTGTACCTCGGCAAAACAAAGGGAGATAAGCCACGAATTATCATAAAAGATATTTACAGCTACTATTTTGGCGATTTTCTCAGCACCATCGCCGTTAGCGAAATGCTTGCGTATGAAGAGGACCTTCAGCGACTCAATATTGAATTGAATGAAACCTCAAAGCATTTAAAAGCTGAAATTGAATCCATAGATAGAATTTATTCGCTCTTAGAAGAAGGAAATAGTGAGCCTGCTATGGAGGTTTGGGAAACCATGAGTAACGAATATAAGCAAAGCAAAACAGGCTTGCGCCTTAAAATCAATATTGCAAATGAATTAGGCGATAGAACTTATGGCAAAGCCTTAGATGCTTTTGCCACCCAATTTCCGGATGACCCTTCCCTCGATTTGGTGATGCTCGATAAAGGTTTTATGGACGATGATACCGCTTTGGTTGGAAAATACCTGGCGAGTTTAGAAAAGCGAATTGGAACGCCTGTATTTTACCTTTCTTATCTGAAAGCCAATTCTATATTCAGTTATGGGGATTGTAAAAACGCGCTTGAATTATCTACCCAACTTCTTTCAAAAGACCCAAATTGGGAAGACCTGTATTGGATTGCGATTCGGTGTTACGCAAAAGAAGGGATGTTTGAGGAAGCAATGGTTTATGCCGATCATGTAGAAACTTACTTTGATGTTGAGGCTGCAGATTTTGCTAATTCAGACGATTATCCTGAATTGATTGACTTTGTAAAATCTCCCCTTTTTAAAAATAGATTCCCTATTGAAGAAGAGTAGCCTATTTTGATTTAGCGAGCAGGTATAGAAAAAAGGGAACGCCGAATAGCGCAGTAACAATACCAATCGGTAAACCTGCAGGCGGATAAAGCCATTGCGACAAGATGTCGCAAAAAGCCAAATAGGCACCTCCAGCTAATCCAGCGAGCCACAAATTTGGCCGATGCAAATCTCCGAGCCAGGCCCTGAGAAAATGAGGAATCATCATGCCTACAAAACCAATGGGCCCGGTAAAACTAATGGCCGTTCCGGCCATCAACGTGGTAATTAAAATAAACGTGAGGCTCAACCTTTTAGTGGAAAGACCAAGAGCCGTTGCAGTCTTATGGCCTTGGGCCATAACATCAAGCGCTGGCGCTTTTGCAATGCCCCAAACCTGACCCATGATCAAAACAACCAGACAAGGCCAAACGCCTTCATAACCTGTATGGCTCAGGTCGCCAAATGTCCAAAACAAAAAGCGACGCACTTGATCATCTTCTGCAAAAAGATATATCAATAATCCGGTGAGGGCAGTGAACAAAGATGAAACCGCTATGCCGGCCAGCAATACCCGAAATCCTTCGGCGGTTTGGGATGGTTTTACCAGCGAAAATAAAATGGCCATACTCAACAAGCCACCCACAAATGCAGCGAGTGGAAAACTGAACATAGCCAGCGCCGAAACCGGCGCAAGACCAAGTACCATTAGGTTTACGCCAAAACCAGCGCCTGAAGAGAGGCCCAGAATAAAAGGGTCAGCCAGGGGATTCCGCACCAAGGCCTGCATAAAAAATCCACTGAGGCTAAGAATGGCCCCCGAAAGCAAGGCCATGAGCACACGAGGTAAGCGCAATTGCAAAACGATGAGCTCGGCCTGTGAATTTGTACCCAAGATTCCCGCCACTATATCGCTCAGGCTGAGCGATACCGGGCCTGTCATCAGGCCTAAGATTAAAATTAGGCAGCATAGCAGAAATAAAATTCCGAAACGAATGGAGAGCCGCATATTTAATCTTCCATTCCAACTTGAACACGGGGATGAAAAACCCGCGTGAGATAAACCAAACCCTCGATTGCACGAGGCCCTGGTCTGAATATAAGATCAGGATTCACCGAAAAAACTTGATTACTTGCGATAGCCGGAATTTGAGAGAGGGCAGGGTAGCGGTCAATTAATTCACGCAAGATGTTTCCATTCTCATCAGGAACAATTATGTATTCTGCTTTCAGTGCCAAAATAGCCTCTGGGGTAACCCGAGGGTATTTTTCATTTAAATCTGAAAAAATATTGTGGGCGCCGGCTTTGCTCAACATTTCGTGAATGTAGCCTTGTCCACCCACAACAATCAGCGGCTCTGCGCTAACCAAAAGAAAACAAGAATAGGGAATTTCTGCCTTTGTTCCCATTTCAACTTGTTGCACAATTTTGCTAAGCGAGTCTGCGAGATGATTGGCCTGATTTTCGGTTCCCAACATCTTACCCAAGTCTTTTAAGCTGCGCATTACGTCGGCCAGACTATCGAACTTTTGTAGATACACAGGTAAATTCAATTTTTCGAAGGAAGGCAGGTAACGCAAAGGCAAAATCTCGTCTGTACCTATGATTAAATCGGGAGCCAATTCCAGCATCCCTTCAAAATCGGGTTCAGGAAAGGAAGTGATTTCAGGTAAGCTTAGCGCCTCGGCGGGGTAATTGCTCGATTGGCTGCGCCCAACCAGTTTGTCGCCCGCACCGGCGGCATAAATCATTTCAGTTACACTTGGGGCCAAAGACAAGATTCGTTTTGGGTTTTCCTTCAACGCTAATTCCCTTCCTAAATCATCTTTTAATCTAAGGGTGACGTAGGGTGCGTTTTCAATTAGCTGCTTATTGGGCGTAGAACAAGCAGCAAATGCCAATAAAAGAAGAATTATAGAAAGAAAACGCATGGCCGAATTTCGTAGTTTTTAGGGAATAAATTCGTTTTGATTAACAAGAGCGATTTTCATTCCTTTGTGCCCGAAATGCCTGTCATTTTAACAAAAACATTCCTGTTCGAGGCTGCTCATTTCTTGCCAACCTTTCCTCAAGGGCATAAATGCAGGCGGCTACACGGCCATAGTTTCAAGATTGAGGTGAAGTTATTGGGTGAAATCGACCCGGCCACCGGTATTTTGGTTGATTTTGGCAATATTACTTCGGTTGTGAAACCCCTGATTGAGTTACTCGACCACCATTGTTTGAATGAATTAGGAAAAGAGTGGAAAGACCAACTCATGTTAAATCCAACCTCAGAAAATTTGGGAAAGTGGTTTTTCGAACAAATAAAACCCCACTTAAAGGACTTGCATTCCATTGTGGTGCATGAAACTTGCACGAGTCTGTGTGAATATTTCGAGTCGAAATAAATCAGGAACGCCTCTTTACATCCTTCAAAGCTTTTTTCTTTTTACAATTTTTCTGCATGTCGCGATAGATATCGCCCAGAAATACTTTTAACTTCAAAATATAAATGGTAGAAGTTAAACTCCGGTTCACTTCTCTGTCATTTGAAATTGTGAGGCGATAGCCAAGGCCTGCCCCAATTCCTGCATATTTAATGATTCGAAAATGGCCACTCAGGGAAGGTTCGAAAATGATGAGGCCGACATTTCCCAAGGTAGGGTCAGCGCCTGCGCGGCGCAAAGAAACGGAGGCATTTCCTGGCCCCAAAGCGATCATTGGGCTTAATTCCCATCGTTTGGTTCTTAACACTACATATTCTAAAAAGCCAACGGTATAGGCCATATGAAAACGATGGTAAACACTGTCTATTACGCCAACTGAGTTTGTTCTGAGTGTCCATTTACCGATATCAGAAGAGAGGGAATAAAGGCCCATCCCAAATCGAAATTGTTCTATTTCTGCACCCCAACGAATACCGAAAATACGAGCCGCATTTTGTTGAATCAGGGTACTTCGGGAATCGAGCATGAAGATGATTTTTGCCTGAATTCTATTGCTGTCTTCAGGAGCCAAAACCAACGAATTCATAGCAGCCATCGGTAGGGCGCTTGATAGAAAAAGAAAATAAAAGAAAAACCGCAATAGTGTTGTGGGTACAAAAGTATGAATCAAAAAGGATGCCACCTGGTTTAAAAACAGTCTAAGGGAAATTCAGTTTCCTAATCCAAGGGCTGAAACCTTCGTTTTTTTGCCATGTTTAATAAAGAATCGAAGAAAAAGCGAATTCCGAGGGTATAAACGGGATTGTGAAATTTTTCATTGAGGTTGGGATTCTTGAAAGGAAGAAAGCGATATCCGGCACCTGCAGAGAGGCCCATCCAACTTAAAATGCGGTAAGAACCGTTGAGTGAAAATTCAATGGGCATTATAAATCCGCGCCTTTCCTTGCTGAGGTTACTTTGTCCAAAACCAAGGTAAAGCGGCATGGAAAGTTCCCAGCGATTGTTGAGAAAGAGCACGTATTCAGGTATCAGCGCAAAATAAGAAAAGCCTAATTTGGATTGAATAGTGTCTCCATCCGTCTTAATTTCATTGAGGTAGAAAGGGTTTTCCATAAAATAGTACCCAAGCGAAAAGCGAAACCGACGGCCCCATTGCAGTCCGGCTCTGGCACCCAGTAAATTGATCTGTCGTTTTGAAATAAAAGTATGCCTCGAGTCCAAACCCCCAATAAGGGCAGGTTTTTGAGAAAAGGATAGGGCAATGCTGTCTCGGGATTTTTGAATGAGGTTCTGGCTAAAGGGGCGGAAGGGGAATAGACAAATAAACAGGCCTAAAGCCAGACTCCGTTGAATGAGAATTTTTAACCCCTTACTTTTCACGATTCAAATTTACGGGTAAACTGAGCAAAGGATTTGAAAGGTAGGCCTTTAGCTTGCTTTACTTCTCCCCAAAAGACCTATACTGCCTAAAAAACTGAATGCTTGCCCGGTAATTCACATTAATCATTGCCGTCAATCCTTAGTTTTGTGTTGGTGAAGAACATTATCATTGCCATTGACGGTTATTCAGCCTGCGGTAAAAGCTCGACAGCGAAACGAGTGGCTGTGCAATTAAATTACATTCACATTGATAGTGGGGCCATGTATAGGGCCGTTGCACTCTATTTCCTGAGAAATCAAATTTCTCTCGAGCCCGATTCTGTTTCATTAAAGCATGCCCTTGATAACATTTCCATCGATTTTCAGTTAAATGCAAAAATGAGTCGCAGCGATTTGTACTTAAATGGAGAGAATGTTGAGGAGGAAATCAGGAACAATTTGGTTTCGTCAATTGTAAGCGAGGTGAGCGCATTAAAAGCCGTGCGCACGGCAATGGTGCGGCAACAAAGGGAAATGGCCATAAAGAAAGGTGTGGTGATGGATGGGCGAGACATAGGAACCGTCGTTTTTCCTCATGCTGAATTGAAAATATTTATGACGGCCTCGCTTGAAAAGCGAATCAAAAGGCGTGCCCTCGAATTAAAAATAAAGGGGATGGAATTACCCGAAGCCGAGGTGCGTGAGAATATTCAACACCGCGATTTACTCGATACCACCCGCAAAGAAAGCCCCCTCAGAATGGCAAAAGATGCCATTTTGCTTGATAATACCGATTTAACCATTGAAGAGCAGGTCGAGTTTGTGCTCGATTATGCCGAAAAGGTAATCCATCATAATTTTGTGCCGAATGCTTAAGGTAGAAATTGATAAGAATTCGGGTTTTTGCTTTGGGGTGGTTTATGCTATCGAAATGGCAGAAGATTGGCTCGACACGCACAATCAATTATTTTGCCTTGGCGATATTGTACACAACGACAAAGAGGTAGAGCGACTTCAAAACAAGGGCTTACAAATCATTAACCACGAAGATTTGAAAAACCTGAAAGATGTCGCTGTACTCATTCGCGCCCATGGCGAACCGCCCTCTACCTACCAAATCGCACTTGAGAATAATATTAATTTAATAGATGCATCTTGTCCGGTGGTGTTGAAGTTGCAACACCGCGTGCGAAATGCTTATGATGATGAAGACCAAATCGTGATTTTTGGCAAACCCGGACATGCCGAAGTAAATGGCTTGATCGGGCAAACCCAAAACGAAGCGATTGTGGTAACAGTTGATACCGATTTAGAGAAACTGAATTACGACAAACCGATTTCCCTTTTTTCTCAGACAACAAAATCTACCCAAAAGTTTTATAAACTGGCGGCGCTCATGAAAGAGAAAGGAGAGGTGAGGGTCAATGATACGATTTGTAGGCAAGTGAGCAACCGTGAACCTCAATTGAAGGAATTCAGCAACCAATTCGATGTAGTGGTCTTTGTTGCCGGAAAGAAAAGTTCAAATGGAATTGTGTTGTTTGAAACGTGTAAGTCCGTAAATCCTAAAACCTATTTTGTTTCAGGAACAGAGGAGTTGAAAAAGGAATGGTTTTCAGGAATTTCATCGGTGGGTATTTGTGGGGCGACTTCAACCCCGATGTGGTTGATGGAAGAGGTTGCAGAATTTATTAGGCAGATAGAATAATTTTCAGGAAAATATCCCGAAAAGTTTAAAATGGTTTTTGCGGGTGGATGAGAGTACCCTATTTAGGTGGCCCGTGAAATAGGATTGGATAATGCTTTTGTGAAATAGATATGACATCAAAAATTAAAAACGATTTACCGGCAAGTATTGTCGTCTTTTTGGTGGCCCTGCCTTTGTGTTTGGGCGTTGCCTTGGCCAGTGGTGCCCCTTTGTTATCGGGCGTGATTGCAGGTATTATCGGAGGTGTTGTAGTTGGCATATTAAGTCAATCCCATATCAGTGTAAGCGGTCCGGCAGCAGGTTTGTCAGCAGTAGTGCTTGGAGCCATCACGCAATTAGGCACTTTTGAAACTTTTTTATTGGCCGGCTTAATTGCAGGTGCCATTCAACTTGCCGCAGGACTAGCCCAAGGGGGATTTATAGCAAATTATATCCCCTCAAATGTAATTAAAGGCCTATTGGCAGCAATAGGTATCATTCTTATTTTAAAACAAATTCCTCATGCGGTCGGCTTTGACCGTGACGTTGAAGATGACTTTACCTTTTTTCAATCCGATGGAGAAAATACCTTTTCAGAACTCTTAAATATTTTCAATTCATTTTCGTGGGGCGCGATTTGCATCTCGGTACTTTCTTTATTCGTTTTGATTTATTGGGAGAAATCGTTTATGAAAAGGGTAAAGTTTTTTCCTGCTTCTCTCTTTGTTGTGCTTATGGGGGTGGCTTTAAATTTTCTTTTCCAATATCTCAATCCTGCTTTAGAGATTGCGCCTGAGCATTTGGTGAATATTCCTGCATTTGTGGGTTTTGGCTCCATAATTACCTTGCCTAATTTTGGTGAGATTGGCAATTACCAGGTTTGGTTGATGGCCATTACCATTGCTATCGTTGCCTCTTTAGAAACCTTGTTGAACCTTGAAGCCGTTGAGAATATTGATCCCCGAAAAAGAAGAGCTTCACCCAATCGGGAACTGGTTGCGCAAGGCGTTGGAAATATGTTTTCAGGTTTAGTTGGGGGTATTCCCATCACCTCTGTGATCGTAAGAAGCTCAGTAAACATTAATGCCGGGGCTGAAACAAAGCTATCTACCATTTTGCACGGATTGTTTTTATTATCAAGCCTCGTGCTGTTAAGTCCGGTTATAAATCTTATCCCTTTAGCTTCTTTGGCTTGCATCCTTATATATACCGGCTATAAACTGGCAAAGGTTTCATTGTTTAGAAATATGTATGCCAAAGGCCTTAATCAATTCATTCCCTTTCTGGCCACGGTTTTGGCGATTGTATTTACCGACTTGCTCATTGGCGTGTTGATTGGTTTGGCTATCAGTATTTTTTATATCCTGAAAAGTAATTTCAAAAACCCTTTCGTCCTGCAAAAAGAAACTATGCACATGGATGAAACCATGCGCTTGGAATTGCCGAATCAGGTTTCCTTTTTGAACAAGGCTTCTATTAAAGACACTTTGTGGAGTGTGCCCAATCATTCAAAGGTAGTTATCGACGCAAGCTATTCTGATTTTATTGACAGCGATGTGTTAGAGGTTATTGAAGATTTCAAGGAAACCGTATCCAAGGAAAAGGAAATCAAGCTGAATATTATAGGGTTAAAGAAAATCTACCACCAAGATGATTTCATTCAGTTTGTAAATGTGTTGGACAAACCTTCTCAACAAAAGATTAAGCCGCATGAAATTCTTGATATTTTGAAGAAAGGTAACGACCGGTTTGTAAATGGAAACTGGACCGAGAAATATTTAAAACATCAGGTAAATGCAACCTCCTTTGGGCAAAATCCCTTCGCTATTGTATTGAGTTGTATCGATAGCCGTACCACCACCGAAACGGTTTTTGATTTAGGCTTAGGCGATATTTTTAGTATTCGCATTGCCGGAAATATTTTGAATGAAGATATTTTGGGAAGCATGGAATTTGGCATTACTGAAATGGGGGTGAAGTTGATTGTGGTAATGGGACATACCCGATGCGGTGCAATTATCGGGGCTTGTAACCATGTGCAATTAGGAAATATGACTGCCTTGTTGAATAAGATAAAACCGGCCATCGCAAATGAAAAAACCATTTTAGAAAACAGAACAGGCGCTAAACTCACCTTTGTCAACCGAGTTGCCGAAGAAAATGTTCTTCATACCATTGAAAGAACCAGGCAGGAAAGTACCATCATCGCTGACCTTGAAAAAAGCGGCCAAATCATGATTATTGGCGCCCTTTATGATTTAGATACAGGAATTGTGGCTTTTTTTGAATAGCCATTTGGTTTAATCAGGGTGGTTATTTTTTGAAATATCTTTCTACCCATATCTTGTGCCTAACGGCACTCGCTCTCATTCTCACTCTGATTCCCCAGCCCGACTAGTCATTCTGGCGGGCCAGCCCGACTAGTCATTCTGGCGGGGTTTCATCCGGGCGGGCACTCGGCTCTCACTTTGATTTGTGGCGGGCCCTCATTCCAAAACATCCACAATTATTTTCGACATCGCTCTTTTCCTGACCGTCCGAAACTTTTCTTCCGCACTCACTCTCATTCTCACTCTGATTCCCCAGCCCTTCTATTTCCCAAAGAGTGGGGCAGTTTTATCCGCCGGATAAAACGGAGCTATGTCCTTTTCGGAAAAATCTCAGGCAAATAGGGATGCCGGGTCAACTTGTACTCGGATTTTTCCAAAGACTACTCCATTCACATTGCAATTGCCTATGTTGCGCTCCAGATTTATGCCGGACGAAGTGCTTACTTAGTCCCCTAAGACACCGACTGGGTTGGGTTTCGCTCAACACGGAGTAGAAAGAAAGCCCCTTGAGTTTGAACCAAATCAAGGGGCTTTCTTCTGGGTGGGCTTTCTTCTACTCCGCTAAATGCTATAGTGGTTCGTGCTTCTTTTCTGTTGTTGGTTAGGTCAAGGAACATTGGAATTTAATGTCTAACTCGTCAATAAATTGGAAGTCGTTTATCCACCTAATTCCCAAGTTGTCACAAACGTTGGGTATTTTTATCTTATTCGCGTTTAATGCTGTCACCTTTTCTTCTTTGGTAACGATAGTCGCATTTTCGTGTAAAGCGTGAGCAATAACCCAAGGGTCAGCTAATGAACGAGCTTTTGTATTATCAATTAATAGCGGATAATCTTCTAAAATTTTACGAATGTGTATTGTAACTGGTTCGCTAATTTTTTTAATTGGGATTTTGCTTCCTTTCAACCACTTCGAAAGGTCATCTTCTGTTCTAACAATTTCTTCGTAAACTAATTCAGGAATAAAAATCTTTTCATTTTTACCGAGTTCAGTCAGAATTTTCCAATAATCGGGACAAAATTTTGGGTTGTAATATTTTTGCCATGCTTGGATTAAGACGTTGGCATCCAAACAATATTTGTTTGCCATTGTGCTCATCTAAATAATTGTGATTCTAGTTTTGGGAATTTGTTTACTTGAACGTTTAATAGATTACTAGCTAATGTCGGCTCGATAAAGCCGCCACGAAATGCATCTAAAACAGTTTGAGTAAAAAGTCTGCTGTTTCTGTTTAGTTGTAGTAAAAAGTAATTCGGTCCACCTGGTTTATCCTTTTCTTTTTGTTTGGCTTTTTTTTCCGCTTCTCTTTTTAAATACTCCGCATAATCAATGTCAGCTTGCTTTTTTAGCTTCTGATATGTTGGTGTTGAAATGATATTAAGATTAAATGCACGAACCAAAAGGGCAAAAGAACTTACACCTAATTGCTTTGCAACTTTGAAAATATCTTTAGAGGTCTGAAAAGAAGTTGAATCAAAGCTCAAAACAATTTCTTTAGGCATTAAAGCATTCGCTGCAACTTCATTGCAGAATAATTCTACTGGGTGAAACTTGTCTTTGTGCTTTAAGTCGGGTTCAACTTCATTTGAAATACCTGTTTCAGCTATCCAAATGTGAGCTAACTCATGCACAAGTGTAAATAGTTGTGGTGCATTCCAATCGTCAGAGTTTACAAAAACGAATGGTGCATGTGGGTCAGCAATTGCAAAACCTTGAAATTCTTCAGAATTTAGTTTAAGTCGGGAGTGAATAAAACTTGTTCTTGAAACGAAAATGCCATTCGTTTCTGCTGCATCAATCCATTCTTTAATCGGGTTGTCTGTCTTGTAGGATGCAGGATTTATTTTTAATGTGTCAAGAATGTCTTTTGCTACAGTTTGAGGGTTATCTTTTATTGAAAAGCGACCTACAAAAGCCAATTTGTTCTCTTGGTTTTCTGAATTTACATTACTTATCCATGCCTGCTTTTGTTGGATTTCTCTGATGATAAAAATTGAAGATGTTGTCAGAGTTTTTGAGCCTGATTTTCTAAAGTCTTGAAGTGGCTGAAAGACACGAGGAACTTCTGGCAAAA
>JAYSVQ010000036.1:0-2774 GCA_043718485.1 Bacteroidota bacterium | reverse complement strand
GTGTAGTAAGCCCGGTAACCCGTGATTTTAGCACGAGAAATTCTGAACGCAATTGTGTATTCTCTAAGCGCATTTGCCTGAGGTCTTCCTGTAACTTCTTTCGATCCTGTTCGCCTTTTTCATTTTCTAAACGCATTCGTGCCGTTTTCGTCATGAGGCTATCAGCCAATCCCTTGGCTTGCGCATTCTGAATTTTAAGGGATTTTACCTGATCCTCTAACAAATTTACGGCTTCAGCATCCCGGCTCGAAACGCTGATTCCATCTCCGGCATAGGCAGTAAATTGAATGGCGGCCATTTTATTTCGGAGGGCCTTTACAGTATCTTGTAATCCTTTATTACTGGAAAGGATTTCCTCCATGAATTTGGATTCAGATTTAAATTTTTCTTCTCGTTGTTTGAATTGGTCTTCTCTTTTTTGAAGGTCTGCATCCATCCTTTCGAGACGCATTGCCTTTTCATTGACCAGCGCAGCTAATGTTTTAGCGGTATCTTCAACCAAAGGAATAAATGGATTTTTCTTTATTAAATGCGTTGCATTCTTTACATCCTCTTCTTGGCCATAGTCTACAATTTCCTTTCCCAGCGATTCTTCTTTTCTTTTTTCACCTTCGACTTGAATTTGTTTCATCGTTGCCTCGTCCAAGACCAACTCTTCAAACCGAATTTCATCTCCGCTAATTTTGTTAACCAAAGAAGCTAAATCGACAAGTATGGCCATAGTAAGGTCAGGAAATTCAATTGTATTGACACTCCGTTTGTAGTCATACATTACCACATAGGTCAGTTCCGTGAAATTTCCCGGCAATTCCCTCACCATAAAATACAAAGAGATTTCTTTTGTTTTTATAATCGGAGGGTAGAGAACATTCTCATAAATAATGGTGTGCTCAAATTGAAATGCTTTGTCAGAGAATGGAGTAATATGTCTGAGAACATGATTGTAAACCGTGCGTTGGTTTTTGTTCAGCAAAACCTGAAAGCCCGTTACAGGTTTATTGAAAATTGAAATCTTAACTTCCTTGACTTGAATTTCCCTGCCTGGGTGGCTATCTATTGCAGCACTCAGTCTTAAAAAAAACAATGCTCCGAAAATGAAAACGGAAAATAAATTCCTCATTGTACTCCCTGTGTAATAATAAATGAGGTTCGGCGGTTGATTGCCCTACCTTCTTGTGTTTCGTTTGTGGTTAGTGGACGGGTTTGTCCATATCCATAGGATGTAATTCTCTCATCCAAAATTTTAGCCGTATCGACCAAATAATTTCTAACCGTCTCAGCCCTTTTCTGTGACAAATTTTTGTTGTCTGCTTCAATCCCAACATTGTCTGTATGGCCGGCAACCTGAATATTAATCTTGGGATTTTTCTTTAAAAAATCGGCTAAAAAATCTAAGGCAGGTTTATGACTTGCATTCAACTCAAACCCATTGGAAGGAAAATTGAGATCATTGAGTATTATCGAGGTTCCTTTTGAATATTGAAGAACCATAAAACTTAACTCCAATTCTGTTGGAACCGCCTCTGTTGAAGTTTCGGTAATATGAGAATCATCCTTGAAAAAATAGGTGAAATAACCGCTTCGAATCGTAAAATAGTATTTGCTTTTTTTAGGCAATAAAAGTTTGAAGGCTCCACTTTCGTCTAAAGGAGACTTCTGAACCAATTTGTCGGTCACGGGATTGTAAAACTCAATTATTCCCTTTACCCCTTCTTCTTTTTCATTGATAACGGTCCCAAAAACCAAATCATGAGTTAGGGTAGGTTTTAAATCCTGAGAAAAAACAGTCGAAAAAGGGACGAATAATAGGGCTGCAAATGCAACGGTTCTGAAAAAGTACTTCATTTCAGATGATAAAGGGTAAAAATACGAAAACTGAGGTGTTTTTCTATTCTCCTAAAACGGAAAAAGGGCTTTCTTATTCTTTTATTTAGGACAATTTGCCTGCTTGGGCTTTCACGTTTTGTTCAGCAATAAAAGATTCTATTAATGAAAGGACATCTGGACCGGGCTCAGGGTGTTTCAATCTCTCCATTTTTAAGGATTCAATCATGGAACGGAGGTTAAAATCTAGCTTCAGCCTCCTTAAATAATCTTGGTACCGAAGCAAAATCCAAAATTCAAGGGTTAATTCAATTTTTTGGACCCACTTTTCAGGAAAAAACCCTGACAACCAGCCCATTATATGGCCTCCATAATAAAAAACTTTACTGTACCAGGCGGGTTTTAATCCCCTTTTTCGTAACAAATCTCTCAAAAAAGCTTCGTGGCGAGACCTTCTTTCCCGCAGATGACGCATTCTATCTTCATTATAGCCCCATTGGCGGTAGCAACCCAAACGCATACTTTCTCTTGCGTGAAGGTCACGCAGAAATTTTTGAGTTTGTTTTTGAAGGCTATCAGCCATAAAGGGAAATAAGAACCGAAATATCAGCACAAAAGTTTATACTCTAAAACAAAAAGCCCCGGAATAAAGACTCCAGGGCTATTTATTTTCATTTTCTATTACTCAACCAGTTTCATTTCCTGAATCAAGTTGGTCGCACCTGCATATTTATCAATAATAAAGAGCACATAGCGAATATCGACGCTAATCGTTCTCACCTTATTCGCATCGAAAATTACATCACTCGACATAGACTCCCAATTTCCGTCAAAAGCAATACCGATTAAATGCCCATCTGCATTCATTACAGGGGAACCGGAATTACCACCCGTAATGTCGGTGTTACTCAAAAAACAAGTCCGCAATTGTCCATTTTCAGCATATCGAC
>JAYSVQ010000350.1:0-15056 GCA_043718485.1 Bacteroidota bacterium | reverse complement strand
GTGTGTTGGCACAAAAATCTGCAAAGGCCAATCCTCGGCTGTCATCTGGATTTTCTTCGGCATACTTTCGATACCAAATAGATGCCTCTTGTAAGTTGCCATTGTTCTGAAGGGCCTGCGCATATTTCAGGTACAATTCTGGTTCTGCCTTGTAACTTTTTGATTGTGCGGCATATTTAACCATCATACCAAAAAATTTTTCAGCTAGTGGGTAATATCTTAATTCGCGATAGCATTCTGCTAGTTTGGATATCGCATCCCAATCCTGATTATTTTTCAAATATCGTTCAAAATACTCTTTAGCGCGCGCAAAGGATTCAATTGAAAAACTTTCATTAGCCCGCGTCAAAACCGTATTTTGCCCAATTGCGATTCCCTGCATACAGACTAGCCCTAACAGGGTTAAATAAAGAAAAATATGTCGCTTGTCGCCCAACATTGTGTTATTAGAAATACCGAGGTCCTGCTGTTCTTAATCTAAACTTGAAATCAAAAGACAATACCAATTCATGTGTACCTGAATTGAAATACCGCAAGGGTGAAATGGACCGTTCATAGGCGTAGCCTATTCTCACTTGGTCAGTAGTTTGTAATTCAATTATTCCAATGACCGCATCTGAGGTTCGGAAAGAGCCTCCAATCCATAATACATCCTTAAATAGAAAATTTAGATTCAAATCTGCCTGAAATTTAGAATTGCGGGAATACTTTAAAAGGATGGAAGGCTTAATGGCAAATTGGCTGGAAGGTTTTAAAATGCAACCCCCGGTTACGAAAAATAACCTAAAGTCGGCTTTGTTGCTAAAAAAAAGTTGGTACTGACTTCCTTTAAATTTCATTAACTCTGGTATAGAAGCCCCTGCATAAAAAGAATTGTGATGAATATATAATCCGGTGCCAAACTGTGGCACAAGAACCGCAGGTGTGTTTAGAGGAAAAGCTTGATCGGTAGGGTCAGGAAGGTCAAGATCATCCCAACGATTTTGCAAGGTTGATAAACCGCCTTGCAGGCCCATGGAAATTTTGATGCGTCCGGCATCAATACGGTAGGCATAAACGCCTGACAAAAGAAATTGTCTCGAAACCCCATAGCGGTCATGGCCCATAATCATGCCCACATTATTTTTTTTGTCTTTTAGGGGTGCATGCCAACTTAACATTTGCGTTTCAGGTGCGCCCGCAAAACCCGCCCATTGATTCCGGTAAATAATAGTGGCATTCATCATGCCTGTGCTGCCTGCATAACCCGGGTTAATGGCAAGGCCTGTAAACATGTATTGACCAAAAAAGGCAGGAAATTGCGCCTGTAATAATACAGGAATAAGAAATATAAAAATGATAGTCGCCCTTTTACGCATTTACCCTTGGGTATAAATTACCAAAAATTATTCTTACTGCAAAGAATGAAGAATCTATTCTGACTTTTTGGCTAATCTGAATTCAAATTTCAGGCATTTTACTGATGGTTAACTATACTCAATCCCTTAAATCTTCCTTTAAGTAGATTTACCTAGAGATTTGATTGTTAAAGACAGGTAAATTTTTCAATTTAGCTCCGTTATTTCTTTACACCATGCCGATTCGATTACTGGTAGTTGACGACCATTATTTAATCAGAGACGGAATCTGCTCCGTTCTCAATAAACAAGATGATATTATTGTCGTTTCTCAGGCAGGAAATGGCTTGGAAGCGCTGAATATTTTGGAGAAAGATTCTTTTGACGTCATTCTTATGGACATTCAAATGCCGGTGATGAATGGTATAGATGCGACCAAAGAAATAATGACCAAATTCCCGGGTCAAAAAATTATTGTGCTGACTATGAATAAAGAGCACGGCTACATCAGTAAAATGTTGCAAGCCGGCGCCATGGGTTATGTATTAAAAGACGCAGACCAGGGTGAATTAATATCGGCGATTAAAGCTGTTATCGATGGCCATAATTATTTTTCTCCAAAGGTTACTTCCATAATGATGGAGAGCCTGTTGCCGCATAAAGAAGGCAAAGGTGGGAAAGATGATTTTCCGGTTGAAGATTTAACACCACGTGAATTGGAAGTGTTGAAATTAGTCGCTGAGGAATTAACCAATCACGAAATCGCAGATAAATTATTCATCAGCATTCGAACGGTTGATACGCATCGCAGAAATTTAATGCAGAAATTGGGTGTGAAAAATACCGCCGGCTTGGTGAAATATGCCACCAAGCACGATATCATTTAATTGGGTCTGAGACTTTTTCTTTATTCTTTCTTAGGCTAACCCAAAGCAATATTCCTATCCCCAACACCATAAAACTGGTAGCAATAATTTCAGCCTGCGTAACCTTGAATCCGCCAAAATCATAAGTAGAATTGACCCGGATTTGCTCGATTAAAAAGCGTTCTAATCCATTAAAAAATAAATAAATTCCGGTGAGTTGACCATGAATAAAAAGCTTTTTGCGAATGCCCCATAAAAGCGCAAAAATTGCAAGCGCCATAAAGGTTTCGTAAATGGGGGTTGGGTACACCGGATTTTTAAGTTCATGACAAAATTTTCCCTGACAATCCGCAATCAAAACCCCTTCATTATTTACATTGTGTGGATATTTGCTTGACCATAAACCATCTGGTAAAAAGGCCAAAACAGCAGGTTTAGGGCGCATATTTTCAATTCCCCAATCCCCATCGCCTGACATATGGCAACCAATTCTTCCCACCCCATAAGCGAGAATCAAGCAGGGAACAAACACATCAATCATGTGCAATGGTTTGTATCCGTTTCTTTTTAGAAAACGAATAATTACAAAAGCAGCAGTTAGTAATCCACCATAAAAAGTAAGCCCATTCAACGAGAAAATAGCACCCAAAGGGTCTTCAATAAAACCGGGAAGATCCTCTAAAAAAGCAAAGATTTTTGCACCGAGAATTCCGCCGATAAAAGCCATAGTAAGAATTTTGCCTAAGTGACGACTGGGGCCTAAAATTTGTTCTTCATATTCCGCTGGGTTGTCTTTTCTTTTTTGAAATTCTCTGAATTTTAAATAAAAAGCCAGCGCAGCTGCTCCTAAACCTATGAGCCAATTTCCCTCCCAGGATAAAATAACGCCAGCAGTATCAGAAGAAAAAGCCTCCCAATTCAAAACACCGTAACCAAATTTCCAACCCATCAATCCCCAAAGAAGCGTAGTCGTTATCACCTCCTGAATTTTCATCGGGGCTGAAATCAAAACCTGTACTTTATCCATCCTAAATTCTCCTGCCTTTTCTCTTCGGTTCATTTCATATCTCAAAACACGATATGCAGCCATAAAAGCGAGCGCAACAAAGAGACCAAAAGTATTTCCGGGAATGGGAAGGTTTAACCCGGTGAGGGAATGAATCAGGTAGGAAATGGTAGGATACATGAGGGGCAAATATAGTATGCGATTATGACCTAGAAGGTGCTCATTGGTATTTGAGGGGCAAACGAAAAAGGTAAAATGCTAAATTTCAGCAATTTGGCTTTTAAAGGAAGCTACAAGAAGGGATTTTCCTATCTTTGACCCGCTAAAAAATAGCATCCTACATGAGTATTCTGGTTAATAAAAATAGCAAAATCTTAGTGCAAGGTTTTACCGGCGCAGAAGGCACTTTCCATGCTCAACAAATGATTGACTATGGAACCAAAGTGGTGGGTGGGGTTACGCCCGGTAAAGGGGGAGAAAAACATCTGAACTTGCCGGTTTACAATACCATGGTAGATGCTGTTAAATTTACCGGAGCAGATGTTTCCATTATTTTTGTTCCCCCTGCTTTTGCCGCAGATGCAATCATGGAAGCCGCAGATGCCGGAGTGAAATTAATTGTTACCATTACCGAAGGCATTCCGGTGCGGGACATGATTTACGCAAAAAAATATATCGACGATAGAGGCGTGCGAATGATTGGCCCGAATTGCCCGGGGGTAATTACGCCTGATGAGTGCAAACTTGGAATCATGCCCGGTTTTATTCACCGTAAAGGAAACATTGGTATTATAAGCCGGTCGGGTACCTTAACCTATGAAGCCGTTGATCAGGTAACCAAACAAAATTTAGGACAAAGCACTTGTGTCGGAATTGGGGGTGACCCAATTATCGGCTCTACACATTTAGACATTATAAAATTGTTTAACGATGACCCGGAAACACATGGCATAATCATGATTGGTGAAATCGGAGGGGAGAATGAAGAAATCGCCGCTGAATGGGTAAAGGCAAATGTGAAAAAGCCGGTCGTTGGTTTTATTGCGGGGCGCACTGCCCCTCCCGGTCGCAGAATGGGCCATGCCGGTGCGATTATTTCAGGGGGAAAAGGAACCGCAGCAGAGAAAATGGAAGTCATGGCTGCCTGTGGAATTCATGTCGTTGAAACGCCTGCAGATATTGGGCTAACCATGGCAAAAGTCCTTAAAACAGCTGTTAAGGCCTGATTTTTTGTATTTGAATTAGGTCGCTTCGCCTCTCCGTTGAGAAAGAACAGTGCGCTCTTATTTTCAAAAACCTAATTTTCCCTTTCTCTTTTTTTACATGCGGAAGCAGCGCTTTCCTTCCTTTTATATCTCATTCCTACGGACTTTTTTTTGGCTCTTGGCCTTCGCAGGAATTTTGTTGCCTTCACTTTCCTATGCGCAGGTTTATCCAAAAATGTATTGGCAAAAATTTTTGGGAGGCGAAGGAGATGATTTTGCTGCAACCATGGAACGCTCAGGTGATGGTAATTTATTTTTGGGCGGACATCGCATCGTGGTCGGGGGCTGTTCGCATGCTTTGTTGATGAAAGTTAATCCCGAAGGCGAAACCATCTGGGAAAGAGAAATAGGCGGCTCAGGTTGTGAGGAAATTAGAGACTTGGTTTCTACACCTGATTCTGGCGTTATTTTCGTTGGCGTTAGCAGTTCTTTTATTACTCATCCCGAAAAAGGAGAAGGCCATTTTCAAGGTGATTATTTTGCCGGAAAAATGAGTAGCCGAGGCGACATTCTTTGGTTACAAACCTATGGTGGGCTAGACATTGACCAAGCTTTTGCGGTTGTGCCTATCGGCTTTGGAAATTTTGTGCTCGCCGGTGCAACCCCAAGCCGCAGTTTTGATGTCGAAACCGAAAAACTAATGACCAATTTGTGGGTGCCGAGAATCGATGAACAAGGAAATAAATTATCGGCATATGTATTTGGGGGAAATCGCCACGATTGGGCAAATAGCGCATGGCAATGCCAGAATGGAGATATTATTTTTGCCGGATTTACAGATTCAGATGACTTAGACCAAAGTACACGCCGTGAAAATGGAGATGGTTGGGTCATGCGAATGGACAGATGGGGCATTCAGCGATGGCAAAATGTCTTTAGCGGAAAGTTTGAGGACTATTTTCAAAAAGTGGTGGAAGACAAAGAAGGTCGAATTGTGCTTGTTGGAAATTATGAATCAGAGGATAAGGCAAAACAATTTTGGTTGCTGAAATTGTCTCCTGAGGGCAAAAGAATTTCAGAGCGAATTTTTGGCGACAGGGAAGACGAATTCCTTCATTCCATTTGGCCAACAACTGATGGAGGCCTGATTGCAACCGGTTTTTCTGCTTATACGGGTCTTGAGCATTCACTCATTAAAGGGGGAGAAGATGTTTGGTTATTGCGATTTGACAGGCAAGCAAATTTGATATGGAGAGAAACTTTTGGAGGCCCCGAAGATGAGAAAGGGGTAGATGTAATTGAATGGGAACCCGGCCTGTTTTATGTACTGGCAAATAAGAAGAACGATTTTTTGAACAACGGAACCTATGACCGGAAAAATGATTTCTGGCTTTTGAAAATTAAAGAAGAGACCTGCGAAGATGTAATCATTAAAATTTTTCTTAGCCTAAAAGAAGCAAATGCATTCGTGGGCAGGTCTTTTAAATGCAGAGCAATTGTTGACAAAGGCGAGTCTTTTCTTTGGGATTTTGGAGATGGCACAACCTCTACCGAATTAGAGCCTGTGCATACCTACCATTTACCCGGCGTGTATGAGTTGCGGTTCACCGTTTTTTTAAATGAGAATTGCAGCAAAACCTATAAACTGCCGACTAATATTTTAGTTTGGTGATTTCGCGCCAGGAGGCAAATTCGATTACAATTTCCTGTCCTGAATTAGGTCAATAGGTTCTTATTCTTTTTCTTGGTGTTGAATGCAGTTATTCGGGAAATGGAATTATTCTGAAACCTTCATCAGAGAATTCAAAGAAAATGCCTGAGGTTTATCGGCAAATAATATTTTGGTTTTTGCCCATACATCTGCAAACAAGGGGCTATTTCGGTAAATTTCTAGGTCTTCAACACTTCGCCAATGGCTTAAAGTATAAAAGACTCCCTCTTTTTCGGCATCCTTTAAAAGCTCAAGGTACAAGACCCCGGGAAAATTCCGAATCTGTTTTTTTGTATTCTCAAATAAGTCAAGAAACTGATTGACTTGTTCTGGCTTAAACTCCATCCGCACGATTCTAATAATCATCCGTAATATTCTATAGTTAACATGTCGTGGGTTTTTAATCCCAGCAATTGTTGGGCAGAGCCTTCGCGTATCGCAATTTCCAAAAGTCCGTGGTCGCCAAATAATGCCAAGGCTTCACCTTTGGCAACATCTGCATAGGAACTAATAATGCGTTGCAAGCGAACATTGCGAATAAAAATTTGAAAAGAGCGGTCCAACTTCACATCCATAAATGTCGTTTTTTTAATGTTGGTTACGGCATTACCAAAACGGTCGATGTGTTGAATGAGTCCGCGTAGTGCATTTTCAGAATAAGAAGGCTCACCCCAAAACAATTCCTTGATTTGCGAAACTTCACCCAAGGCTTCAAATTTTCCGCCCATTGCTAAAAAGGCTGCGGCGGGCACCAAAAAGTTTAAGGAAAAAAACGAGCGACCTTTTCGATTGAGGTAGAGTTCTTCATTGGTGATATCACGGCTTTCGTTTTCTTCATTCTCCCGAATCAAACTCAAAATTCCATTGTCGGGCGCGATAAAAAAGTGTCCGTTCATTTTCATAGCCACCGGTGCTTGGGTGCCGCTGTCTGGATCAACGGCAATCAAATGAATACTGCCTTCGGGAAAACGGTGGTAGGCATTCTTTACCAAAAAAGCGGTCTCCAAAATATCAAACAGGGGAAGGGTATGGCTGAGGTCAATAAGATGCGCCTGCGGGGCAAGATTGAGCAGGGCAGCCTTAAGACTAGGCACATAATAATCCTTGTCTCCTAAATCGCTGGTAATTGTAATTATGGCCATTGCCTGTGGGCCCAAATTTATTATATTTGATAGTGTATCTTATGCACAACCCAACGTATCGCACAAGAAGAATATACAGATTTGACAGAATTCATCCTCAACCTTGAAGAGATAGATCTGCGTGAAGTCTATGGAGTAAACAATTCCAGAATCATTCAATTCAAGGAACAATTTCCCGGAGTGAGCTTTCTAGCGCGAGGAAATGAACTCAAAGTAAGGGGTTCTGAAGACATTTTGCCTGAGATAAAGGAGAAAATTGCCGAAATCATTGATGTCATTCGCAAACTTGGCAAGATCAGCGAAGAAAAGTTTCAGGAGGTTTTATTTCTCGGTTCTAACGAGCGAAGCACCAAAAGCGAAACGGACGTGATTTTGCATGGTACTGGGGGTAACATTATTCGGGCCCGCACCGAAGGGCAGATGCAAATCGTAAATGCGGTCAAAAACAATGATTTAGTTTTTGCCATTGGCCCTGCCGGAACCGGAAAAACCTATACCGCAGTTGCGATGGCGGTCAAGGCCTTAAAAGAAAAGCGTGTCAAAAAAATCATTCTCACTAGGCCAGCAGTTGAAGCAGGGGAGAGTTTGGGATTTTTACCAGGAGACCTTCGTGAAAAAATTGACCCTTACCTCAGGCCCCTTTACGATGCGCTTGAGGACATGATTCATTTTGAAAAGTTGCGTTCCCTCATTGAAAGAAATACGATTGAAGTGGCACCCCTTGCTTATATGAGAGGCCGCACACTCAGCAATGCATTTATCATTCTCGATGAGGCACAAAATGCTACCGAAATGCAAATTAAAATGTTTCTTACGCGCATGGGCAGAGAATCAAAAATTGTGGTAACCGGCGACGACTCCCAAACCGACTTGCCCAGAAATATGAGAAGCGGGCTACTTCAAGGTGTAAGTTTACTGACCGATGTAGAAGGAGTTGCCATCGTGCGCATGAGCAAAACCGATATTGTGCGTCATGGACTTGTTAGAAAAATAATCCACGCCTACGAGCAAATGGAATTGAGAAAAAAGGAAGACAGGGAGAAACCTTGAAGGGATTTTTTTTAGAATAGGAAGAGAATTTTTGCTGAGACCGTAGAGTTTAGAATTGAACTTTAAATACAACGTTTTATGCCCTCCATAATTAAACAGGAATGATTTTTTATCAATACCTTAATAAATCATAAAATATTCAATTGTGAATTAAAAATTTCTATTTTTATACCCAACAAATTCACTATGCAGGTATCCATAAAACAACTCCAGAGAGAAACCAATCAATTTGGAAAAGGAGAGAAATCCGCAAAAAAACCAGGAAGTGGCGCTTCTGTAGATGTCGCCGTTTTGGAATCGCTTGAAAAGCCATTTATTAAAGCAGCAATTCCTAAAAATATTCTGGGCGATGAAGTAAATCGGCAAAAACGCAAGGAAATGATTGCTTCAAAAGCGTTTGAACCTGAAGCCTTTGCCTATGAAAGAGCGATTGGCAAAAACGATTCTTTGTACAGCAACTTCACTGAGTTAATCGCGCTTACGAAAAGAAAAGTAGGCCGCATCGTAATCATACAAGATGGAAAAAGACAGGGATTTGCAACCGGCTTTATGGTTTCAAGTACCCTGCTTCTCACCAATTGGCATGTTTTTGAAAATGCTGAAATGGCAGAAGAAAGCGAAGTGCATTTTTTTTATGAGTTCAATACCCAGGGCCAACCCCAAAGTCCGGTAATTTTTAAATTTGACAACAGCCGATTTTTCAATGATAAATCCCTCGACTATTGTTTTGTGGGTTTGCAACCAACAGATGTGACGGGAAAAATTTCCCTGCAAAGTATCGGTTATTTATTTCTGGATAAAACCAGCGGAAAAATCGGAGATGAAAATGTAGAAAAGCTAAATATCATTCATCACCCGCAGGGCGACTACAAGCAAATTTCCATTCGAGAGAATACCTTTTCGGGCATTGACGACACTAAAATTTTTTACCAAACCGATACTGCACAGGGCAGTAGCGGCAGCCCTGTTTTTAACGATCAATGGCAGGTCGTAGGCCTTCACCATAAAAGCGTACCCAAAATGAACGCAGCCGGGGACTTTTTAGATAAGGATAATAAAGTAATCCCCATTATAGATGAGAAAATTGATGTCAGCAGGGTGGTTTGGCTCAAAAATGAAGGAATCAGAATCAGTGTAATCCTTAAACATCTGTTTCAAAACCATGCTAACAATAGCCATTTGGCCGGAATCTCGGTTCCCCCTCAACCGGAAACCCTGAGTTTTTCGATCATGGATGGCCAAGGCAATATTGAAAAGGCAATCCCTTCAAATGTAATCCAAACCGCAAGCAAGGAAATTACAATTTCGGTTCCATTCGAGGCGCTGAATAGCCAAAAATCAATTGACATCAGGCTTTCAACGAATGGTATTCAAACGGCAGATTTTCCGGAAAAAGGGAAAGCTCGGGAAATAGGAAGTACGCAACAAGAATGGTTGGAGGAGGTTGCCAAGGTAGATAGAGAAAAGGCAGTTGATTTTAAAAAATGTACAGGCTATGATCCTAAATTTTTGGGAACCCTAATATCCTTACCACAACCGCAAAAAGCAATTGCAAGTCAGATTGCCTTGTTAAAAAATAAATCAAATGAGCTTAAATATTTCAAGTACAGTGTCATTTTCAATGCCTTTAGAAAAATGCCGCTGATGAGTGCCGTGAATGTAGAAGGCGACGCAACCAAACGCCTAGACAATAGCAAAAGAAAAGATGTTTGGTTGAGAGATGAAAGAATTGATAAAGATTGCCAGCTCACCGATAAATTTTACGAAGCCTCCGGCTTTGATAAGGGCCATATGGGCCGTTTTGAAGATGCAAATTGGGATACAGCCCCTGACAAACAACAAAGAGAAGAAAATGCACTTAGAAACGGAATTTATACCTGTTTTTATACCAATGCCTGTCCGCAGGTACCCGGAATTAACCGTCTGGGTGATAACCTTTGGGGCAAATTGGAAAAAGCAATCTTAGAGCAAGGCGTAAAAAAAGAGGCAGGGAAACAGGCAAGAATGACCGTATTCAACGGTCCGATTTTCGACCCCAAAAAAGAAAGAATGCGTCTCAAGGTAACGATACCCATGCAGTTTTTCAAAATCATCCTTTGGTTGAATGATGCAGGCAAATTGAAAGCCACTGCTTTTACATTATCACAAGAAATGCTGGTAAGCGACGACCAATTTGACGAAAGTATGTCATTGGTTGATGAAGCACTCGACATTGATAAATTGGTCACTTATAAACGCTATCAATGCAGCATTAAAAGCCTGAGTAAGCTTACAAACATCGATTTTAAACACATTGAAAAATACGACACCTACATCTCCAAAAGAGGAAGTGAAGAAACCCTGATAGAAGGAACAGAGGGATTGATGTTGTGAGGGAATTTCATTCATTCACATATTTTAAATTCACCACCCCTTTCCCCTTTGGGACCAACATTAGCATTTTTTCACATCTACAAATTAGCACATCCGATATGCACCCCCATCCCACAAAAAAAGCCCCGCAATGCGGGGCTTTCTATTTTTGTAAAAAATATCGTTTAGCGATTTTCCATTCTTACAAACGGACGCTTATTCTCGCCAATGTAAACTTGACGTGGACGACCAATCGGCTCATTGTTCTGAACCATTTCTCTCCACTGTGCAATCCAACCCGGCAGGCGGCCTAAGGCAAACATCACGGTGAACATATCGGTCGGTATGCCAAGGGCACGATAGATAATGCCAGAGTAAAAATCAACATTCGGATACAACTTACGCTCCTTAAAGTAATCGTCATTTAAAGCTGCGTTTTCCAAGCCTTTGGCGATATCCAAAATTGGGTCATTGATTCCCATTCGGTTTAGAATATCGTCGCATGCCTTTTTAATGATACGGGCACGTGGGTCAAAGTTTTTATACACACGGTGGCCAAAGCCCATCAACCTGAAATTGTCGTTTTTGTCTTTGGCTTTGTCAATCCACTTATTCGTATCTCCGCCATCTGATTTAATGGTTTCGAGCATTTCAATCACTTCCTGATTTGCTCCCCCATGTAGCGGTCCCCAAAGTGCCGTTACACCTGAAGCAATCGAAGCATACAGGTTGGATTGCGATGAACCTACAATTCTTACTGTCGAGGTAGAGCAATTTTGCTCGTGGTCGGCGTGAAGAATTAAAAGTGTATTTAATGCATCTTCAACAACCGGGTCAAGCTCATAGTTCTTGCCGTCTTGGCCAAACATCATTTGCATGAAGTTGCTGCAATAGCTAAGACCCGGATTTGGGTCACGAAAGCTGAATCCCATTTTACGGCGATACACCCAAGAGGCGATTACCGGAAACTTACCCATCAAACGTTTAAAGGTAAGTTGCTTCTTAGCCTCTGGGCGGTAGAAATCGAGCGACTCAGGGTAATAGGCACTCAGTGAACAAACCGCAGAAGCAACCATTCCCATCGGGTGACCCGTTTGCGGAAAAGTATTGAGCATCGCTGCTACCCCTTGGGGCACATCACTATTTTCACGAATGCCTTCTTCAAATTCTTTTAACTGAGTTACGGTTGGCAACTCTCCGAAAATTAATAAGTATGCCACTTCAGTAAAAGAGGCCTTCTCTGCCAATTCATCAATCTCATATCCACGGTAACGAAGAATGCCATTCTCACCATCGAGAAAAGTAATTGCACTTTTTGTGCTACCTGTGTTTTTGTAGCCGTAATCGAGGGTAATGTATCCTGATTGGTCCCTAATTTTGGAAATATCTAAGGCCTTTTCACCTTCGCTACCGATGATAACAGGTAATTCATAAGATTTACCATCGAGTATAATTTCCGCTACTTGTTTAGCGTCTGTAACTGTTGCCATAATACACCGTTGTCTTTAAATATTCGAGAGCATCAAAATTACGAAAGCCCGTACCATTATTTAATCATTCGTCTAAATTTTTTTTGTTCAAACCTAAAATCAGGTGTTTTCACTTTGCCCTCTTCCCCTGCTTCCCCGACAAAAGGCCGATGGCCCTCAGGGTTATCCCTGAGCAAAGTCTCGCAATTCCTGCTCTGCCATTCTCCTGAATCGCCTTTTCAATGCCAATGACCCCCTTGTTCAGTAATTCACGAACCCTACCTTAACTTCGCCTTTAAATCATAGCATTTCGAAAAATGAAATTTCAGCCGCTACTTTTCCTCTTTACCCTTCTTTTCTTGGCTTGCTCAGGGCCAAAAACATCAGAGGAAATACTAAAGGACCTTCATGAAAAACTCACCCAGGCCAAAGAGGGGGATGTGATTCTCATTCCTGCGGCTCATTTGAAGATGCAAAAGCCACTTATTTTGGAGGGCGTAAATAAGGTTACCCTTCGGGGGGAGGGTATAGATAAATCCATATTAGATTTTTCATCCCTCAAAGAAGGTAAGGACGGATTAAGAATTAAGTCGAATGGAGTTATTCTTGAGGGCTTTACGGTTTTAGATTCCAAAGGAGATGGAATAAGGGTGTTTGATTCAGAGGATGTGAAAATGCTCAATCTGAAAGTGGAGTGGACCCAGGGTTCAGATAGCGCAACTCAAAGTTCCGCATTAAGCGCCTTGAATTGTACCCGAATTCTGGTTGAACATTGCAAAGTCTCAGGTGCAAACCACGCCGGAATTTATGTATCACAATGCTATGATGGTTTGGTACGTGGAAATGAATGCAACAACAACGTTCAGGGAATTTCAATCGAAAACAGCAGCGAAGTTTTGGTTACCAATAACCATTGCCATGAAAATACTGCGGGAATTGGCATTTTAAATTTGCCCAACCTTCCCCTCAAAAATGGCAGAAATATTAAAGTCTATGACAACCGAATTATAGATAACAATGTGCCGAATTTTAGCGCCGAAGCGTCAATTCTTCATATTATTCCTTCGGGGACAGGATTATTTATTTTGTCTGGCGACAATGTAGAAATTACCCGAAATGTTTTTGAAGCGCATCACACGATTGGCTTAGCGATTTTAAATTTTCCTTTGACGAAAAGACCCATTACCGACAACTTTTACTATCCCTATTCAAAAGCCATTTATGTGCACGACAATGGTTTCGTCAATCCTGTAGGCGCTGTTCCCGATACCTCATGCGAATTGGGTGCGGTTTTAGCAAACCTGTTTCATACCCAACCCGCAGACATTATTTTTGATGGAATATATAATCCTAGCATTCTTGGCGATCGGGGAGCCTTGCCTTTAGAGCACCGAATTTGCATTCGCAGGAATGGGGAAATTCTATTAGCCAACCTGAAAGCCGCTCAGGGATTTCACGATATTGAAACGGGCCTTGATTTGTTTGATTGCGAGCAAAAGATAGAGGTAAAAAACACCTTTCGATGAAGCCTAATGCATACCTTTAAGCGGTGATTGTCGATATACATGCACATACAACTTTAAGAGCCATTAATACCCCGGGTTCAGATATTGGGCATAATCCGTGGGCCAATACCGAAAATCTGGTGCAGAATACAATCGCCAGCCGATGGGCAAGAATGCAATCCAGAGAAATTGCAAAATATTCCCAAGCCAATTTAGAAAAAGTGCATGCTGCAGGTGTGCGGGTTTTGTTTGATTCCCTCTATCCGGTTGAAAAAGGATTTCTAAATTTTCGTCGCTTCCCCAATTTAATTGTGAGCGCAAAAAATAGAGATGAGGCGATGGTAACTGCGCTCGGCATCGAACCGCAGCGGTTACGCACACTCAGAAACCGCGCAGATTATTTCCCTGAATTGCTGGAACAATATACTTTCATATCTAAAAATCAAGGAAAACAAAAAGGAGAGAAGCGAAATTATTTTCTCGCAAAAGATTTTAGCCATTTGCAAAGCGAGCTCAAAAAAAATGAGCAAAACCTCGCCCTCGTTTTGACAATCGAGGGTGCCCACGCTTTCGGTACGGGTTGTCCGTCAACCAAAGGCAAATCCATCGGCGAGCTCAAGGAAAGATTAGCTGAAAACATAACTACCGTAAAGTCATGGGAAAGTCCGCCGTTTTTGGTGAACCTTGCCCATCACTTTTGGAACCAACTTTGCGGCCACGCAAAGAGCTTTAAGCCCCCCATCCACATGATTTTTGACCAAGGCTCAGGAATGAATCGCGGCATCACAGAATTAGGATGGTTTGCCATTGAAGAAATGCTCAGCACCGGAAATGGAAGGCGAATGTTGGTGGATATAAAACACATGAGCCTGAAATCACGAATGGAATATTATGAATTCATTCGCCGACAAAATCATATTTCCCCGGAGCGTAAAATCCCAGTGGTGTGCAGCCATACCGGCATAAGTGGCCTCTCCAATTTTCGTGAGCAACAAAAATCAAAAGATACAAGCAGTGCATTGCGTAAAAGCAAATTCAATGCATGGAGCATCAATTTAAATGAAGAAGAGTTGCGCTTTATTGCCGGAACAGGTGGCTTGGTTGGCATAATGATGGATAAGGCAATGCTGTGCAGTTTAAAAGAACTGGACAGAATCAAAACCCTCAAGAATGAAAGCGACCGGAAGCATGCATTCGTTAGCATCATTGGCGAAAACATTTTGAAAATGATTAAAGCTGTCGGACAAGATGCATGGAACATGATTTGCCTTGGCACCGATTATGACGGACTCATCACCCATTTTGATTGTTACCCAGATGCATCTTATTTGCCAATGCTTATGGAAGATTTGGAAGCTTATTTTCATTCCCATAAATCCAAACCTGAGTTTTCATTTGGCCTGCGCCCTAAAG
>JAYSVQ010000349.1:0-1618 GCA_043718485.1 Bacteroidota bacterium | reverse complement strand
GGTGGTCCTAACCGGATCGGCCAAGGCATTGAGTTTGATTATTGCTGTGTGCACGGCTTATTGGCTGCAAAAGAAGTCGGTTACGAATCCGTAATGATTAACTGTAATCCTGAAACGGTTTCCACAGACTTTAATGTTGCCGACAAATTATATTTCGAGCCCGTTTTTTGGGAACATATTTTTGACATCATACGACATGAAAAACCCGAAGGGGTTATCGTGCAACTTGGGGGGCAAACTGCCTTGAAACTTGCTGAAAAACTCGACCGATACAATATTCCAATTATTGGCACACCTTATCAGGCATTAGATTGCGCAGAAGACCGTGGCCGTTTTTCAGACTTGTTGAAAGAATTGGGAATTCCATTCCCCCAATATGGCACTGCAACCACGGCGGGTCAAGCACTAGAGGTGATTAAAGAGGTTGGCTATCCGGCGCTAGTAAGACCTTCATACGTATTAGGCGGTCAAAGTATGCGCATTGTAATTAATGATCAGGAACTTGAAGAACATGTGATAAAGGTGTTGACAGAAATACCGGATAATAAAGTATTGGTAGATCACTTTCTGGAAGGGGCAATCGAGGCTGAGGTAGATGCCATTTGCGATGGGGTTGATGTGAAAATTATTGGCATGATGGAACACATTGAACCGGCAGGAATTCATTCCGGTGATTCAGCAGCCGTTTTACCTCCTTTCAGTCTTGGAGATTTGCACAAAACCATGATGGAAAATTACACGCGCAAAATTGCGCTTTCTCTCGGTGTTGTGGGTTTAATCAATGTTCAATTTGCCATTCATCGCGATCAGGTTTATGTGATTGAAGCCAACCCACGTGCGTCGCGCACCGTTCCTTTTATTGCCAAGGCACACAAAATTCCCTATGTTAATTATGCAACCAAGGTAATGCTGGGAACCCACACCCTTAAAGATTTTGATTGGAACCATAAGCAAGAGGGATATGCCATTAAGCTTCCGGTATTTTCTTTTGATAAATTTCCCGATGTGAATAAAGAGCTTGGGCCGGAAATGAAATCAACCGGCGAGGCGATTCATTTTGTTCAAGATTTGAACGACGAGTTTTTTACCCAATTGTACAGCGAAAGAAACCTGTATCTCAGCAGATAATTTTCAGAAAATGCAGGTACTGTTTTTCTTGTTTTAAGGCTTTAGATTTTATTTTGATAGCCTTTGATTCTAAGGTTTGAAATTATTATTCCTTGAAAAGGGAAGCAGCAAAAAACTGGTCGATATATTAAGTCGCTGAGGAATAGCCCAATGGGCTGAAAAATAAACTTGGGCTACCCTTAAACAGGTACAACATCTACCGTCTTTTTGCGTAATCAGAATCAGGATTTCGGCCTGATTGAGGCTTTTATTATCTTTATTAGTTTTCCGGAGCGAAAAAAACATGATGAAACGAAGCAAATTTTTATTGCTGAGCCTTGCCCTTCTTTCAAGTGGCATACTGCTCAGCGCATGGCGATTTACCAATACAGGTGAAAAGGAAAGAGTCTTGATGACCGTAATTTTACAGAGTCTGCGAAACGGCCATTTCGAGTCAAAGGAAATCAATGACCAACTTTCACAAGACATTTTTAAACTTTACTTAGACCGG
>JAYSVQ010000348.1:0-1620 GCA_043718485.1 Bacteroidota bacterium | reverse complement strand
TTCCCTTGAGAAAAAAGGACAAAAAATTACAAGTGAAGACGAAAAAAAATTGTTGGAAGAAATAAAAGCAAAATACGACCACGCAACCTCCCCTTATTACGCTGCTGCTCGCATTTGGGTAGATGATGTAATCGACCCCAGAAACACCAGAACCATCATTTCTAAGGGAATTGAAATGGCGAATCATAAACCCATTACCGCTGATTTTAAATTAGGCGTAATTCAAACCTAGTTTTTTTCAAGCTTTTGCCGGATTTAACGATTCGGTCTTTTTGCCGATATCCTTTGAAGTGATTTTTTCGTATTTTGTAGAAAACCTATTTGTGATTATTTGGTTTTCTTGATGGTGGATGCAGGTATGGACGAAAAAGAATTTAAGGCGCTTGTTACATTGCTCGATGATTCAGACCCTGAAGTGTCAGATCATGTCTGGAATAAACTGAGTGGTTTGGGTGAAGACGTGCTAAAAAGGTTAGAGTCGGAATGGGAAAATAGAAACGACCCTTCGATTCAATCCAGAATTGAAGAGTTGATCCAACGCATTCACACTTCAAATCTTACTTCACAAATTTTTGATTGGAGAAAAAAAGGAGGAATGGATTTGTTGGCAGGTTGGATTTTGCTTTCAAAAGTTAAATATCCGGGCTTAGATGAAGACCATATTCGAAACGAAGTTAACCGCCTCGTCAATAAAGCATGGTTAGAAACCAGCACTGGGTTGGATTCTGTCGGAAAACTTAGAGTGCTCAATAATCTTTTATTTACGATCGAGAATTTCAAGCCAGACAGAAAAAGCCCAAGGTCACACAATAATTTTCATGTAAACCACCTCATTGATTCCAAAAAGGGAAATCCCCACAGTTTGGGTTTGCTTTACCTCATCATTTGTCAGAAATTAGAATTTCCTGTAGGTGGCGTAATTTTGCCGGGTTATTTTCTTTTGTTTTTTAAAGAGGGAAATAAAGAATTTTTCATAGACATCTTCAATGGGGGATTATTTTTTACGCGTGAAGATTTAAAACGGCATTTAAAAACCTTTGGCCTTGAGGAAAAACCCTCATTTTTTAAGCCTACTTCTAACATTTACATGATACTGGAAATCATTCATTGCCTAATAGATAGTTACCGAAACGAGGGAAATGAAGATAAAGCGGAGGAGATGGAGGATTTATTAAAGGACATTGAAATAAAATTTTAGTTTTCGAATTAAACTGCTTTTGAAGAGAACCGAATTGCGATTTGGATAGGTATGGCGACTTTGGGTTTGTGATTTTCATTACAAATCCCTTAATTCAGGGCTTAATCCATATTTATGCGTCAACTTTTTATTCTCGTTTTCTTCTTCTTTGCGACTCAATTTTCATTTGCTCAAGTATATCCCTCAAAGAATATCGACTTTATTTCCAAAACTCAATTGGGGTCACATATTGCAGACGTAGAGGGTTGGTCTGATGGGGCCGGAAGAGAATATGCAATCGTCGGTTCAGAGGATAGCACTTACATTGTAAATGTGACGAATCCGAATGCTCCGGTTGTTTTGCAACGCATCAATAATACCGGTTGCCAAAGTAACTGGAAAGAAATCGCTATTTATCAAAACTATGCCTATGTCGTTGGCGA
>JAYSVQ010000347.1:0-4640 GCA_043718485.1 Bacteroidota bacterium | reverse complement strand
CGTCAAGTAAAAACAGAATAGCAATAACGATTCAATTCAAATCAGAAAATTTCATTCCCATTAAAAAGATAAAATTATGAGCTGGATAGAAGATATCATCTCCCCCCAAACTAGGCATTGGGAAGAGTTTTACCGCAACCGTTTTCAACATGATAAAGTTGTGCGAAGCACACATGGTGTAAATTGTACCGGCGGGTGTTCCTGGCAGATTCACGTAAAAGACGGAATTGTCGTATGGGAAACACAACAACTTGATTACCCCCAGTTAGAAGACAAACTACCGCCATACGAGCCAAGAGGTTGCCAGCGGGGAATTTCTTTTTCCTGGTACCTCTATAGTCCCTTACGCATCAAATATCCCTTGATAAGAGGAAGGCTTCTCGATTTATATCGTGCCGAAAAGCAAAAAAATGGAGGCGATGCGCTCAAAGCATGGGAGTCTCTTCAGGCCAATACCGCAAACCGCAAGAGTTACCAAAATGCAAGAGGTAAAGGCGGATTTCGTCGTGCCGATTGGGATGAAATGCTTGAACTAATCGCAGCCGCCAATATTTATACAGCAAAAAAATATGGACCCGACCGCGTGATTGGATTCTCTCCGATTCCGGCAATGTCCATGTTAAGTTATGCAGCAGGTGGCCGATTTCTTCAACTATTTGGCGGCGTAAACCTTAGCTTTTATGATTGGTACTGTGACCTTCCGCCGGCCTCTCCTGAAATCTGGGGAGAACAAACCGACGTGGCCGAGAGTGCAGATTGGTTCAATGCAAAAATGGTTGCGCTTATGGGCGCAAACATCAACATGACCCGCACACCGGATTGTCACTTTTTTGCGGAGTCAAGACATAATGGTACAAAAGCAATTGTTTTCGCTCCCGATTTAAACATGCCTTCAAAATATGCCGACCAATGGGTGCCTCTGCATGCCGGCAGCGACGGTGCTTATTGGATGGCCGTAACCCATGTGATTCTAAAAGAATATCACCATGAGAAACAAACCCCTTATTTTATTGACTACTGTAAAAAATATACAGATTCTCCCTTTTTGGTTGAACTCACTGAAACCGACGGCGTTTTAAAGCCTGGCCGTTTAGTGAGAGCCAGCGACCTAAAAAAATATGAAGGCGTAGAAAATGGAGAGTGGAAATTCCTGAATGTTGATTCAGAAACCGGCGAATGGGTAATGCCAAAAGGTTCTATGGGCCATCGCTATGAAAAAGACGGCGGTCGTTGGAATATGAAGTTTGAGGATGGTGAAACCAATAAGCCTTACGATCCACTTCTTACTTTGTTGAACCACAACGATGGCATTAAACAAGTTGAGTTCATCGATTGGGCATTTGACCGAAAACACGTTCGCGGTGTTCCGGTTCGAAATTTTGAATCCAAAGACGGAAAGAAAATATTTGTCACCACAGTCTATGACCTTACCATGGCGCAGTATGGTGTAAGCCGTGGTTTGGAAGGGGATTATCCTGCTGATTTTACCGACCGTGACCAATCTTATACCCCGGCATGGCAAGAAATATTTACCGGAGTAGATTCCAAAACAGTGATTCAATTTGCACGCGAATGGGGTCATACTGCCGAAGTGACCAAAGGGAAATGCATGATTATTATTGGTGCAGGAATTAACCACTGGTACCACAATAATTTGATGTACCGTTCCGGCATTATGGCCCTCATGCTCTGTGGATGCATCGGCGTAAACGGTGGTGGTTTGAACCATTATGTAGGCCAGGAAAAACTTGCTCCCTCAGATTCATGGGGAACCCTCGCCTTCGCAAAAGATTGGATTGGCCCAAGTCGTTTGCAACAAGCCCCGATTTGGCATTACATCAATACATGTCAATATCGTTACGACGGGCACTTCAAAAATTACAGTATCGTTCCTGACAATAAATTAACTCAGGGCCACAACGCAGATTTAATTTTCAAATCTGTAAGAATGGGATGGATGCCGTTTTACCCTCAATTTGATCGCAGTAATCTCGACATCGTAAAAGATGCCGAATCAAAAGGTGCCGATACAGATGCGAAAATTGTTGATTATGTAGTCGAAAAACTCAAGAGCAGGGAACTGAATTACGCAGTTGCTGACCCTGAAAAGGAAGTCAACTTTCCGAGAGTTTGGTTTATCTGGAGAGGTAACGCCATCATGGGCTCTATGAAAGGCCACGAATATGCGCTCAAACACTATCTGGGAACCCATTCAAATGCAATCGGAAAAGACATCACCGGAGAGAAAACAGAAGAGGTGAATTGGAGAGATGTTGCACCCGAAGGTAAAATGGATTTGGTCGTCGACCTCAATTTTAGAATGGATTCTTCTGCGCTTTATTCCGATATCGTGTTGCCTGCCGCATCATGGTATGAGAAAGCAGATTTGAACTCCACCGACCTTCACTCCTTTATTCATCCGCTTTCTGCTGCGATTGCCCCCGTTTGGGAATCCAAAACCGACTGGGAAATTTTCCGCAACATTTCTAAAGCCACCGCAGAAATGGCAAAAATAAATTTTAGCGGACCGAAGAAAGACATCGTTTGTACTGCGCTTTCTCACGATAGCAATGCCGAAATTTCTCAAAGAGATATTAAAGATTGGTTTCTTGGTGAATGCGAAGCGATTCCGGGAAAAACGATGCACGACCTAAAAGTGGTTACCCGTGATTATACCAAACTCTATGATCACTACATCAGCTTAGGTGAAAATGTGAGGTCTAAAGGATTAGGGGCTCACGGTAATCATTATATGTGTGAAGACATGTACGATGAAATGCTCACCTCAAATCACTTCCCAAAAGTGAAAATAGATGGCAAAATGTATCCTTCTATTAAGGAAGATGTCAGCGCAGCCAATGCGGTTTTGCATCTCTCTAGTTTGACCAATGGCGAGCTTACCGTGCGGGCCTATAAAAACATGGAAAAGAAAACGGGTCTGATACTGGCAGATTTGGGCGAAGGCTCAAAAGATGTGAGAATGACTTACAAAGATTTACAAGCACAACCTCGCCGTTACAATAACTCCCCTGTTTGGTCAGGATTAATGACCGATGGCAGAGCCTACTCTGCTTTCACTTACAATGTTGAGCGATTGGTACCTTGGCGCACCCTAACCGGTCGTCAACATTTCTATCTCGATCACGAGATGTACATCGCATTTGGGGAGCATTTACCTACTTACAAACCCTCTCCAAAACCGGAACATTATGGGGATTTGAGAGAAACCATAAAAGGAGAAAACGAGCCACGCATTCTCAACTGCCTTACTCCACACGGCAAGTGGCACATTCACTCAACTTACATGGAAAACTTGAGAATGCTTACTCTATCTCGGGGTTGCGAACCTTGTTGGATAAGTGAGATTGATGCCAAAGAGTTGGGACTGCAAGACAACGATTGGGTTGAAGTTTACAACGACCACGGTGTGTTCTGTACCCGTTGTGTTGTGAGTTCAAGAATTCCAAAAGGAGTCTGCATCGTGTATCACGTTCCAGAGCGTACCGTTACGATTCCAAAATCTCAGGTACGTGGAAACAAACGCGCGGGTGGACATAATTCTTTTACCCGAATCCACCTAAAACCAAACCTACTCGCAGGCGGTTACGGGCAATTTACTTTTCACTTTAATTACTGGGGTCCAACCGCACCAAACCGTGACACCCACGTCATTGTGAAGAAAATGGATAAAGTAGTATTCTAAATTAAAAACAATTCAGCCATGGACGTAAGAGCACAAATATCAATGGTATTCCACCTCGACAAATGTATCGGGTGCCATACCTGTTCCGTCGCCTGCAAAAATATCTGGACCGATAGAAAAGGGGCAGAGTATATGTGGTGGAACAATGTCGAGACCAAACCTGGTACCGGCTACCCAAGTAAATGGGAAGACCAAAGTATTTATAAAGGAGGATGGGAAAAGAAAAATGGAGAAATAAGCCTTCGGGGTTCAGGAAAACTCAGGGGCTTGCTCAACATTTTTCACAATCCGCATTTACCGGTGATTGATGATTACTATGAGCCTTGGACCTACAAGTACCTTGACCTCATCGAGTCTCCAGAAATGGATGACCAACCTACTGCAAGGCCGGTTTCCCTAATTACCGGAAAACCCATCGACATAAAAATGGGCCCGAATTGGGATGACGATCTTTCTGGAACACCCGATTATGCGCGGCAAGATCCTAACATGAAGGGATTGTCCCCGGCAGAGCAAGAAGCCATGTTTCAGTTAGAGAAAATGGCATTCTATTATCTTCCCAGGATTTGTAATCACTGTTTGAATCCGGCTTGTGTGGCGGGTTGCCCATCGGGAGCGATTTACAAAAGAGGAGAGGATGGAGTTGTATTAATTAATCAGGATAAATGTCGGGCATGGAGAATGTGCGTTACAACCTGTCCTTACAAAAAATCATATTACAATTGGCATACAGGTAAATCTGAGAAATGCATTCTTTGTTATCCAAGAATTGAATCTGGTCAAGCCCCTGCTTGCATGCACTCTTGCGTAGGTCGCATTCGTTATCTCGGTGTGATTTTGTATGATGCCTCTAAGATTCAGGATATGGCAAGCAGCGATGAAAGGAATTTGGTGCAAAATCAACTCGATATTTTGTTAGACCCAAATGACCCTGAAG
>JAYSVQ010000346.1:0-1626 GCA_043718485.1 Bacteroidota bacterium | reverse complement strand
GATAAGCTCCCACCGAGAAAATTGGTCTAGGTTATCCATTTCAACCGGCGTTTTTTCGGCCATTTCTTTAATGTCTGCGCCTGCCGCAAAGGCCTTTTCGTTTCCGGTGACCACAATGCAACGCACTGTATCATCCTTATCTAATTGAATCATCGCCTCAACCAATTCTGTCATAATGGCCAGGTTTAGCGCATTGAGTTCATTTGGCCGGTTTAACCGAATGAGTGCAACCCCGGGTCGCACCTCTTTTTCAAGTATTATAAAATTAAACTGCATGTTTTTGAAAGCGAAACTACTCGAAAAGGGGAAATGGCTTAAACGATATTCTCCACACGTTGAGAAAGTTTGGCAAATATCCACCCTAACAATAGCCCAAAACATAAGCCCAAAAGGGCCCCTGATAAAAAGGTAAATGACCCCCCAATGCGTTGAATGGTAAAATACACCATCCCACTCAAAACGATGAGCAGAATCAAAGGCCTTTTAATTTTTCCCCTGATGAGAATGAAACTTAGTAAAGCCATAAATGCACCACAAGGCCAATCGGGTGCAGAATAGGCCAAATCCAAAGGAATACTAACACCCGTACCCATTATATGATGTTCCCAAAAAAGGGGCGAGGGGCTTGAAATGAAATAAGCAGCTAGTGAACAAACTTGAAAGGCGATGAGCCCGGCGGCAAATAGAAAAAAGCTTTTTCTAAAGATTCCGGTTCCGCTTTTTATAGCCATATGGGTAAACCCGCCTGCAAAAAAAGGAGTCCAAAAGAATAGGTTACCGGCATAAGCAGCAAATGCAATTCCTTTTCCGCCCATCCATTCTCTCAGCCAAGCATATACCCAAACATCTGCTACCCAAATCCAGTGTTTCATCTTTTTTGGGATAAAAGAATGCACCGTGGAGATTCCATTTTAAAAGGATTGCCTGCATAATCTCCCCATTTTTCAATCAGGCTCAATCCATTGGTATCTAGCATATTGGATAGGTCTATGGGAGTAAAAGCTTGAACGCATTCTTTGAATTTTTTTGTAATATGCCCATCCTTAACCTGAATCGTTTTTTGAATAATTCCTTGGTGAATCTCCTTGCGAATCGTGAATTGAACTCCATCTATTTCCTTCGTTTCAAAAGGATTCAGGCAGCCTTTCACTTGGCCTATGTTCAGGTAGTCCAACACAAAATAACCGCCCGGTTTTAAGGCCTCAACCACATTTTTTATCACAATAGTGTTATCGCCCAGGTCTGAGAAATAGCCAAAACTGGTAAAAAGGTTGAAAATCGCACCAAATTCACTTTTACCAAAGGGCAAGCGCATGTCATGAACCCTAAAACTTGCATTGGGTAAATTCAATTCAATGGCTTGAGCAATAAATTCGGAAGATAAATCAAGTCCGGTGACATGAAAACCCAGTTCACAAAGGGTCTTAGAATGCCTGCCTGCTCCACAGGCGAGGTCCAAGACTTTTGATGCGGGTTGTAGCCTTAACCTTTCATTGATTCGTTTGATGAATCCATCAGCCTCTTTACCATCGCGGTGCCGGTATAAAATATCGTAGTATTTTGAGCCAAACCAAGCCGAAAACCACTCCTGCTCCGGAATTTCCAATAAATTTAGGTGAGTTTACG
>JAYSVQ010000345.1:0-4646 GCA_043718485.1 Bacteroidota bacterium | reverse complement strand
AAAGTTGCGCAAACAGGAAAGCCTGTGATTCTTTCTACAGGTGCTGCTACGTTAAATGAAATTGAGGATGCCGTAAGGGTTTTGAAAGGTTCAGGATGTAAAGATTTAGTTTTGCTTAAATGTACATCGGCCTATCCTTCCTTGCCAACCGATTCGAACTTGCATACAATTCCTGATATGCGAGATAAATTTAAGTGCCATGTAGGATTGTCTGACCATACCTTTGGAATTGGAGTTCCATTAGCTGCCATTGCATTAGGTGCAAGGGTGATAGAAAAACATTTTTGCCTATCCAGAAAAGAGGGAGGTGTCGATTCAGCCTTTTCGTTGGAGCCCGATGAATTAGAGCGCTTAACACAAGAATCATTTCGTGCTTGGCAAGCCTTGGGGGAAATAAATTATTCTGTAACAGTAAATGAGGAAAAAAATCGTGTTTTCAAACGATCGGTTTATTCTATCCAAAACATAAAAAAAGGCCAAAAGATTATTCCGGAAATGCTTAAGGTGATCCGACCGGGTTTAGGAATTCCTGCTCGAGAATATGATAAAGTTTTAGGGAAATATGCTGCCAGAGACATTGCTTATGGTGAGCCCTTGAATTGGGAAATGTTAGTCGAAGAATAATGAAATCACAAATTAAAACCCTGAGAAATAAGTACGGCTATTTCGAATTGGAATCAAAACCTAGTTCTGAAGAATTGGTTCACTATTATAGAGAGAAGTACTATCAAGAAGATAAAGGCACATACGCACAATCGTATTCTCCTGAAGAAATTGAATATTTCAAGGCTAAAAATCAACGCGTCTATTGGAGTTTTTCAAAACTTTCAAACCACTCATTTTCAGGCAAGCGATTACTTGATGTAGGTTGTGGAGAGGGATTTACCCTTAGCTTTTTTTATGAGAAAGGTTGGGAGGTAGTAGGCATTGACTATAGTGATTTTGGTTGCCGAAATAATAATTCCGAAATGTTGCCCTTTTTTAAAACGGGCGATATCAACCAAAGATTAAACGAACTGGTTGCGTCAGGTGAAAAGTTTGATGTAATTTGGTTAGACAACGTTTTAGAGCATGTGTTGAATCCCGAAGAAATGCTTCTAAGACTAAGAGATTTAAGCGGCGAAATGGGCGTAATTGTAATCGAAGTGCCCAATGATTTTAATTTGATTCAGAACCATTCGCTGACTCAAGGTTGGATTGAAAATGAAGTGTGGATTGCAGTTCCTGATCATATTTCCTATTTCAACAAGGCAGGCTTAGATAATCTTTGCAAAGCAACTGGCTGGAATTCCCAAATCTTTCTCGGTGATTTTCCAATTGATATTTTTCTTATGAATGAAGAAAGCCGGTATTTTGGACATCCCGGAAAAGGTAAAGCGGCACATAGGGCTAGAATTGAATTTGATAATTTACTCCAAAGAGAAAAGGGCATTGATAGTTTGGCATTTTATCAAGGTTTAGCGGCGGCGGGATTAGGAAGAACAATAACAGGAGTTTTTTTAAATCAGGTTGGTAAATGAATATTCCAAAAGATTATGCTTGTTTAAGACGAAATCAATTTCAATCTGGTGAATATCAGATTCGACCGATACAATTGCAAGATGTCGAGGCCATTCGCATTTGGCGGAATGACCAAATTGAGTTTCTAAGGCAAAATGAGCCCATTACAAAAGAGCAGCAAGTAAATTATTTTCAAGAAAGAGTTTGGCCTCTATTTGTTCAACTCGAACCGAACCAACTGCTATTTTCTTTTCTTTATAAGAATGAATTAATGGGTTACGGAGGCCTTGTACATTTAGACTGGAAAAAACGAAAAGCCGAAGTTTCATTTCTTTTAGATAGTTCAAAGTCCCTTAATATTGATTTTTACAAACAGGCATTTCTTGCTTTTTTAGGCATGGTAAAATGGCTTTCATTCTCTGAGTTAAACTTGTTGGAACTCACTACCGAAACCTACATGAATCGAACCGAGCAAATAGCCATTCTCGAAGAAGCAGGTTTTAAACGCGGTGATATTTTAGGAAATCGAAAAAAAGTTGGAGATACATGGCTTGATTCTGTTAAACATTCTTTGGTAAATCAACCAGTGGTCCAATGAAAATTGCCGTAATTTCTGATATTCATGGAAACGCATTCGCCCTAAAGCAGGTTCTCATAACTGCTGAGAAAAGAAAGGTTGAGAAATATTTGATTTTGGGTGACATTGTAGGCTATTACTACGCTCCAGATGAGGTGTTGGCCCTTCTCAAAAACTTTGACTGTGAGTGGATTCAGGGCAATCATGAGCGAATGCTTTTTTCCGTTTTGGATAACCCGGCTTCCGGTGAATTTATTCATTCAAATTATGGGTCTGGCATTCAAATGGCCTTAAATAAGTTGTCTGAAACTCAAATCCAAGAGTTGAGAAGCTGGCCGCTGCAAAAGACGATAGTAATCGACGGAATTACTTTAATGATGTGTCATGGTAGCCCCCAAAATCCCGACGCCTATATTTACCCGGATTCGACAAAAGAATCAATTCACGATTGTTTATTGCCAGGGTATGATTTTGTTTTTATGGGCCATACACACTATCCCCTTTTTTATCCCAAAGAGGATAAATGTAAATTGGTAAATCCTGGTTCGGTGGGCCAAAACAGGGCAAAGGGAGGGATGGCAGATTGGCTGTTATTTGACTCTAAAGAAAGAGATTGCCACTTTTATTCCGAAGAATACGATGTGAGACCTCTCATTCAGCAATGCAAATCTATTGATCCGGAATTACCCTATCTTCATCAAATTTTAATTCGTAATCATGAAACTGCCTGAAGGTAATTTTTTAGTTACAGGTTGTGGAGGCGATATTGGACAAAGCATATTGAAAGTGCTAAAATCCCATTTTCCGGACCGAAAAATTGTCGGCTGCGACATTCATAATTTCCATGCTGGGGTTCTTCTTGCCGATCAGGTGTTTTTAGTCCCTAAAGTTCATGAATCTGATTATACTTCTGCCTTAAGCGAAATTTGTGATAGAGAAAAGGTAAATTGGATTATCTCTGCTTCTGAGCCGGAACTCAGATTTTTTTCTCTTAATACCTTACCTTCAATTGAGGGCGTAAAATGGATTACGGCAAACCTTCAAGCCCGAATAATTGGCTTTGATAAATATAAGACCGCAGAATTTTTAAGAGACCACCATTTGCCTTTTCCTTATACTACTTTGATCTCAGATGAAGCGCCGGAAAATTTCCCATTGCTGTCAAAAAGCCGTACAGGTTCAGGCTCAAAGAACATAGTTACCATTCAAAATCAAAGTGATTTTGAAGCCGCAAAAATTTTGTTCCCAGATAGTATTCTTCAAGAAATAATTTCAGACAATGAAGGGGAGTTTACGGCGGGTTTATTCCGCTCTACATCAGGTGAGGTGAGAAGTATCATTTTTTGGAGGACTTTATTGGGAGGTTTTAGTGGGTATGGGAAAGTGGTAACTCGCCCCATTTTTGCTGAATTTTTGAGGACCTTAGCTAGACATTTAGACCTGTGTGGGTCAATAAATGTTCAGTTTAGAGTGAAAAATGAGTTACCAATCGTTTTTGAAATTAATCCTCGGTTTTCAAGTACAGTGAGATTTAGAGATTTGATGGGATTTCAGGATTTGATTTGGAGTATTTTGGATGCTGAAGGAATTGAATTGCCACCTTATTTTTATCCTGAACAAGGCAAAACCTTTTATAAAGGATTTACCGAATGGGTGCCATAAGCAATTGTCGTTTTCTCTGAGGAAATCGTTTTATATTTGGTTAAATTTTGCATGGAAGATAATTTACATTCGAAAAAGGTTTCAGGCAATGGCTATTTTAAGAATATGCAGTATTGTACAAGGTGTGTTCTTCCTGAAACCCACGAGACGATAACTTTTGATGAGGAAGGCGTCTGCAATATTTGCAGGGGCCAGGAAATAAAGTGGGGTAAAATTGATTGGGAAGCGCAGAAAACGGCCCTTTCAGCTTTGGTTGAGCAGTATAGAGGAAAATATGATTACGATTGTATTATCCCGTTTAGTGGTGGTAAAGACAGCACTTGGACTTTATACTATCTTGTAAAGGAGTATAAATTAAAACCCTTGGTTGTTCGTTTCGATCACGGTTTTTTACGACCGAATTTAAACGATAATACCACCCGCGTGTTACGAAAATTGGGAGTTGATTTTCACACCTTCACCCCAAATTGGAAAGTCGTTCAAAAATTAATGCTCCAAAGTTTTTTGGATAAAGGCGATTTTTGCTGGCATTGCCACACAGGAATTTATTCCTATCCGATGTGGGTTGCGATTCGATATCAGGTGCCATTAATTTTTTGGGGGGAACCCTCTTCAGAATATACTGCGTATTTTAGCTACGAGCAATCAGAGCAAGTCGACGAAAAACGATTTAATCGGTTTGTGAATTTGGGAATTGGTACTGAAGACATGTTTGTGAGATTAGGCGGTAAGGTTGACCCTCGTGATTTGAAACCCTATAGTTATCCGCCATTAAAAGAATTGCGTACCCTAAATTATCGGTCTGTCTGTTTAGGTTCCTACATTCCTTGGGATGTAAAAATGCAGTCTGAGGTTATTATGAAGGAATTAGGATGGCGTGGAGATGAAGTTGAAAATGTTCCTCCCG
>JAYSVQ010000344.1:0-4646 GCA_043718485.1 Bacteroidota bacterium | reverse complement strand
CAAAAAAGGGAATATAAATTCCTGAACAGGATAAGCGATACAAAATGCCATCAGGAAATAATACCCTAGCATGGGGTTTTCCGGCAAATGGAAAACCCAAACTCTTCAGTCCTGATTTCATTTGGCCTCCAGCATGCTCGTTTAACCATGACGATTGTTGGGATTGGGAATTCAGGAGTAAATCAGGCTCTGAATTTCGACCATTTTCTCTTTCCCAAGTTTCCATAATTTGGGTATTCGCCCAACAAATTTCTGCTTCTAATACATCCTGATTGGGCGTTGGAAATTGAATCTGCAAACTTTTTTTCAGGGGATACCGCGTATAATTAAAACCCCATGACCAAAGAAATAAAACTAGAACGCATGATGAAAAGGACAATATTTTTTTAAGCCAGAATGCAAAAGACCAAACCATCCAAATCTTTCGGCTTCGGTACATGGCAACAAATCCAAAAGGGGAAATGATAAGAAATAAATAGGCAAGCGGAATGGGCAACCAACCAATGGTATAATCCCAAAGAAATCGAAAGCCTAAAAACAAAAATCTGCTATAGACAAATTCCCCAAAAAAAGGAAAAGCTTGAAAAATAAAATAAAGGAGAAGGCTGAAAATGGCGGCGGTTATCCATTTATTGTTTCTAATGAAAAGAAACACACTTTTCATTTCAAGGGGAAAACAGAAATCGCCTTGCTAAAGGATTCGGTTTGTACAATTATGTAGAGAATAGAGGAAGCCTGCATCTCAGGTTTTAGTGTAAATATTTCCTTTCCACCTTTCCAATCGCCTTCATAAATTATTTTAAGCTCTCGGCCCCACATATCGTGTAAAGAAACACGGGTTTGGGGATTTGCCTTTCCCTTTATTTCTACATTCAGTTTTTCTGAAAAAGGATTTGGAAAAACGCGGATAGCCACTGGTTCAACTACCTTTTTAGCCTGATCTCGATTCACCACAAACTCAAGGTACACTTTAAAAAACCGCGGGCTCGCAATGCTTAAAGAGGGGTCTGTGTCTGAAATATTGGGGTCAGGGCTATCGATTCCACCTATAATATAGCCTGCTAATGTGCGAGTCGTCAGTGAACTGGGATGCAAAATACCTGAGGCATCCACAGGAATAATTTCAGATGGAATAAAAACAGCATTGCTACCTAAATAACCGGGCATAGAAATGTCTAATGCAGCTTCGCTCAAATTGCCTGCACCATCTCGCATCACCCGGCTTATGGTTTTAACAAAAGGAACCAAAGAATCGCCAACCAGGGTTTGCGCTTGATTGTAGTAATACTGGCTCATTCCACCAAAAAAATAGGTGCTCATTTGGTTTTGAATAGAATCAAAAACCGGCATTACTGCAGAATGATACTGACTCAACAATTGATTAAAGACGGGAACAATCTGGGTACCTGTTGGGGAAATATCAACCACGTTGAGCCAAGGCAAATTAATGCCTTTTCGAAAAACGCCAGTAAAGCCAGTGAAACCCCGTGACCCATCAGAAAATATCTGAGGTACGAGATTATAATCTCTCCTCCTAAAATTGCTCGTATCCCGCCATGCTTGCATCCAGTTAATCGACATATTCGTTCCATCGTCTTGCAAGGTAAACCGACGAACCTCTAAACTGTACTTTTGAACAAAAGTTCCGCTGGTATCGTTACGTGCATAAACCCCATCGAAAAGGTGGCCCCAAGGCAGATAAATAACCGAATCCAATTTCATCATGTGAGCGCCGCAAATCGCCAAAGCACTATCTGTTATTTGGCGGATGTGACTTTCAAAATGCGCACCTCCACTCATTACAGAATCAATAATAGAGGGCAGGTGCAAGGCCGTAAGAGTAGGATAGGTAATAAAATCTAACTGTGTATTACTCCATCCATAACCTCCATTCACATAGAGATACTCACCCTGCTGAAAAAACTGCATGTTTGCAGACTGTAAGGGCTCTCGCAGAGAATCAGGCAAAGAATCCGTGTTAAGGGACCATACTTGTTCTGTAATGGGATCGACTAAAAATAGCTTTCTATTAATCCCGCTTGAGGGAAAGCCACTACCTTGATTGAAACCATGTAATCCGTTTTTGCGACCGGCTACAAATAGCCACTTGCCATCATAATGGCCCCAAGCAAAGGAATGAATGCCAGACCATGCCTGCGGAAGGGTGTCTTCTTCCAAACTGACTTGCCAAGAACCTTGCCCTAAAAGCAGTTTCCCAAAACAATGAATCAAAAAGAAGAATAGAAGAAAAACTCTTCTCACTTTACCTTATCGTATCACAGAAAAACGAAGGGCAATTCCATCTCCAACTAAAAAATACAAGCCCGCAGGAAGTTCCATTACATTGATTTCTGCGGCATCTCTTCCTTCAATGCTCATCCACTTTTTTCCCTGACTATCGGTTAGGGTAATTGTGCCTTGAAGCATTCCGCCATTGCTTGAAATGAGGTGCATTTTATCATTGGCAGGATTTGGAAATAGTTTCCAGATTTGTCGGTTGCGATTTCCATTTAATCCTGTACAAACATCAATCTGCATGTTAATTGTCTTTGTGTTGGTACAATTAGCTGCATCTGTAAAAATATAGGTAATGGGGGCAGTTGCTGGTGGAACAAAAGCGCTTGGATTAAATACATTACCGGTCATTCCAAGACCGGTAAATGTTCCCCCAGCCGGATTTCCTGCTAAGGTATCGAGTGGGTCAGTTGTACAATAGGTAGAGTCTGACGGTAGAATGCTCGTAATAGTAAGGGCTTCATGGCCACCCACAAGGGTTGTATCGTTTGCAGAAAAAACACAACCATTAGCATCGGTAACCGTGTAGGTTACAATATTATTTCCTTGCATTGCATTTGTAGGGTTAAATGAAGCACCGCTCATTCCGGTTCCAGAAAAGGTGCCTCCAATAGGATTACCCGTGAGCGTAACTGCTGGTTCAGCGTTGCAATACACACTCCCCAATCCTGAGATGGTAACGGCAGATGGCGTAACCAAAATAACATGCACAACTGCAGAAGTATCCAGACATCCACCACTATTCTCAGTAGAAACAGAATAGTACCCAGTTGCCAAAGGAATATATGAAGTTCCTGTTGCACCTGAAATTAAGGAACCGTTTAAAAACCATTGGTGCAAAAACCCTGAAGCAGACATGGCTTCAAGCGAATCACCCGGGCTCAAACAAATGAGGGTGTCACCAAAAATTCCGGCATAGGGTGCGCAATTATTTGTAGCCAGGGAGTAAATATTGCCATTGTCAAAATTGCCTAAAAATAATTCACCTGCATTGTTTTGGCCAATACTAGACCACCTATAACCTGAGGCACCATAAGGAAAAACACCCAACGTATCAAAAAACCATGAACCATTGGTTTGGCGTTGCAAACCACCCATCATTCCCGAACAAAGGTCTATGTAAACATAAAACCCATGAAGGTCTCCCTCCTGAACTCCCCGATAGACAGTACCACCAGTAATGGAACAACTTGTTCCTGCGCTCGAATACACGTGAACAGGATCATCGTAAACAACAGGACCAGTACAACCCGATGGATTAAAAGGGTTAGCTACTAGACCTTCACGACAACGCCAACCATAATTGGCACCTCCGGCAAAACCAGCAGGTTCAAAATCAACTTCTTCCCAAGCACCTTGCCCAACATCTGCGATATAAAAATCACCCGTAAACTTGTCAAAAGTAGGTTTCCAAGGGTTCCGAATGCCACGTGCCCAAATTTCAGGTGCAGGGGATGTGCCTCCGGCGTAGGGATTGCTAGGTGGGATAGAATATGTTGAAGTATTGTTTACATCAATCCGCAATATTTTTCCGAGTAAAGAATCGGGATGTTGGGCTCTGGAACCCGGGTCATTTGAACTTCCGCCATCTCCCATTCCTATATATAGATATCCATCAGGACCAAATCCAAGCCAACCGCCATTGTGATTTGAATAGGGCTGGTAAATAACTTTTACAATTTCTTCGCTATTAAAATCTGCCGAATCAGGATTTGCAGAAACGTGGTACCGTGCAATGACCGTTCTATGATCTCCTGCACGAGTGTAGTTAACATAAAAAACCCCATTGGTAAGGTAATCAGGGTCAAAGGCAAGACCCAGTAATCCTCTCTCGGAAGTGCCAACCGGACTAACCCTCGAAGTTAAGTTAAGAAAAGGGGTAGCATCAACGGATCCTCCTGATCTTAAGATTCGAATGAGACCCTCTTGCTGAACAACAAAAAGGCGGTCATCCCCACAATTTTCTATAGCAACAGGCGTGTCAAAGCCTGTACTAAAAACATTGAGGTTCACGACTGGGGTTTGGCCTACAAAAATTGAGGCAGAACCAAAGATAAAAAGGCAAAAAGTAAAAAGAATTTTTCTCATGAAAATTAAGATTTGGGGTTGAAATTAAGAAATTAAAAAGAATCGCCCCATGTTAATGGCATAAAGAAATCTTTTTTAGTTTTACTGAATTCAACAGGCGAAAATCAAGGTTTTACCTGTAATTAATGCTTAAACAACCCAAATTCCACTTGTATGTTCAACAATACAGCCCTCGAAGTCGTCATTGGCCTCATTTTCATTTTTCTTTTGTATTCTCTGCTCGCCACGATTTTAGCTGAGATTTGTGCAACACTTTTTGCCTT
>JAYSVQ010000343.1:0-1627 GCA_043718485.1 Bacteroidota bacterium | reverse complement strand
TTGAAATGAGGCACGCCATTTCTGTAAATATCCAATTCGCCTGTCCTTTTGTAATGGAATAATGAGGTCTGTGGTTTTTTGATCTCTACGAGAACGGTAAATCTATTTTCAGACAAAGTATGTAGGAGATAATCACCTTTTTGCCCACCTTTTCCCGAGAGTTTAGTGCCGCCATAATGTGGTTGTTCTTGAAGTAAATGAAGAAACTGATACTTCAACCCATAACCGAATATCCAAGTGTTAATCTCAAAGAAATTCTGCCAATAACACTCATCTCTTTCTTCCTGCAAACTTTCCTCAAACTCCTTGAGAACTTTCTCTCTATCCGTTTGAATTCTCGAAAAAGAAAGTCTCGTTGCTAAATCCGGGTCAGCAGCAATAATTTCTTCCCATATCTCATTCCCATATTTTTTTTCAAGTAGTTCCTGTATGAACAGCCTTCTTTCCGCCGGAACTTCAATAATTTTGTGCGCCTCAGCCACAACCCAATCCTTTTGTCCATAATGGATTCCCTTGCTTGCTATTGTATAAGCCTCTTGCAGAATTTCACTGAATTTTTTCAGTTCAGTACAGGAGAAATGGAATTTTACACCATCTCCTGATTTGAGTTCATTCAATTTGAACTCGGAAATATCTTCCCATTCCTGCCGCTTTCCCTTCCTCTGGTAAATAAGATGTCCACTCACGGTTGCTGATGGATCTTTCGGATTATCAACAATAGTGGCCTTAAAAATTCTTCTCGTAGTGGGAGTTTCTTCAATTACGAACTCGTGAAGTATATCGGCGGTTACACTGGATGTGCTTTTGGTTGTATATTGATTCATGATTTTGAAGATTTAACATTAACTCGAACTTTGCCAGTAAGCAATAATTGGGCTAATCCTTCCTTTTGTTTCCTGAAAGTGGTTAATTGCTTTTTTAGTATTTGAATTTCGGTGTCACAAACAAAAAGTACTATTCCAATCTTTCTTTGTTCGTTTAGCTTAGGTAGGTTCACTTTCAATTTAGAAATATCTTTTGGATAGATATGAACAACTGAATGACCCTGGCCTAAAACACTTTTCTGCTGGTTTAGTGATTTATGGTTGAGAATGAATGCAAGAAACAGGCTATCATTGTGTCGTGGTCTCAAAATAATAATATCACCCCCGGCGTAAGCAGATTCATCGCCAATATATACGAGGCATTTGCCAATTTCCTCAGATGTTTCGCCTGAACCTGCAAACAGAATATCCCCTTTTTCGATTCTGTGACTTAGAGTAGCGGATTCATCGCTGCAAAATGAAAATGTTTCCTTAAAGTAAAAATTATAGCGAGTATAAATTTCTCCGTACCTTATGCAGGGAACCCCACTATCTTGAATTTCAGACTTTGAAATGCCTTTACCCTTAAAAATTTCCCCCAATTTTCCAACTTGAGTATTCTCCCATTTTTCGTTCTTAAATTCAACAAGTCTTTTCTTCCCTAGGAGCAAATTATCAAATAATCCAACCATCCTTTTCTGCTTTGTTTGAATAAGATTTTCGGTAGTTTCAATTACCCTATCCCAGGTACCAAGGATAGAGGTAATTTTTTGTTGCTCTGAAAGCGGTGGAATTAATATCTTTATGTCAACCAAAACACTTCG
>JAYSVQ010000342.1:0-15306 GCA_043718485.1 Bacteroidota bacterium | reverse complement strand
TTGGAGATTAAGATCATCGACCGCTTGCATTACCCATTTGTTTTTGGGAGCATTTAGATTGTAGAACAAATGCTGCTCGCTAAGATTGATGGCCTCTTTTCGTAAATCGAGTACGGTATTGGATTGAATGAGTTGTTGGAATTTTATTGCTGCGCGTTGAGGGTTTGCTTCAAAAACGAATAGCAGTCCGAAACCCTCGCCGGAACAAGTGATGACGCAAGTTGAATCGGCAAAGGGGCCGAATAAACTCCAACCTTGTTCTTCTCGCAGGGGAGAAAGCCCTTGGGGAATATGCACCGGCCCCTCTGCACAGGCAAAATTTTCCCAGAGCCCTGTGTTATTCCATTGACTCATTTTGCCGGCTCCGGGAATATAAAAGCAATCCTTTAATTGGCTGGTCCCTCCGCTGAGCAAGAGCGTCATAGGGCGCGCAACGATTTGGCTTGCTTTGCCTTGTTGCAGACCTCCGGCGCTAAGTAAATATTGATTTCCGACCGCAACAAGTTCGGGACTTCCGCCCTTGCCATGGCCGATAATAAGCATGTAATGGGTTCCGGGTTTGGGCAGTTTTCGGTTGATGATGCCCCAATGATTTTCATTGGGCCGATAGCCTGCGAGTAAAGCCATCAAGGCGTGGTGTTTTAAGGGAAAGGTGTTTAGGTCTGCGCTTGGATTATTTCTTTCTGCATCCCAAACTTTTACCATTGCGCTCAATGGGTCATCCAGAAAATGGTTCAGGCTTTCTTTTTCTAATCGCCTTCTGAAGGGAGGATTTCTTCGCATTTCCAGACTGGTAAAGGCATAGTTCCACACCGTTTCATTCAGCAATTTCTCAACCGCTTTTTTAATGGAAGATGAGGAGACGAAGTTGTGCAAGCAAAGAAGCGCAGTAAGCGAGTAGCCTGAATAGGGTATAGAATTAAACTCGAAAAAACCGGTACGCAGCTTTTCTTGCAGATGCTTCAACCACCAATCTTCCAATCCGTTGCGCATGTTGTCGAATAAGAGCGAAGTATCGCCCTTTTCTTTCATCCATTGATTGTTGAGGTAGCGCACGGTTTCGCCCATAAAAATATGGTTCTCGGTTTCGCGCATAAGTCCGAATGTGCCCGGTGTTTTAGTATGGGGTTTCCCCCCGCTTTGGGGAATGAGTTTCGTGGCAATATGTTCTGCAGTCTCCGGCCACAATACATTTTCATTTTTCCCGAATTGCCACAGCAAAGTGATGAGCAATACCTCAGCAAAATCATAATCTCCATTGGGATGGAAAAACCAATCGGTCCCCGGTTCCGCCCATTGGCTTAGCGATAAAATGTATTCATTTACTTCAGCTATTTCCTCATTGCGATACAATTTTGCAATACTTGCACGCAGGGCACTACCTTCATCTGGCTTATCGGGAAGCGGATATTCAGCCCAATATTGAACCAGAGAATGGTCAGGTGAGGCAGGCAATCGATTCCCTGCAGGCTCAGTAGTTTGAAATCCTAAATTGGATTCCGGAAAACTATTAATGAGTCCGTTTCCGAAATAATAGGAACAGGAAGTAAGGAAAATTCCGCAGATGAAAAGGATAAAAGGAAAAAGGAGGGAGGGGCGGATTATTATTTTTTTCAAGATAGGTGGTATTTGGAAAGGCCCCTCAAAAAACATATCGCATTTGCACTTTTAATTCGCTTTTGGTGTTGCCTTGAATTTCGTCGAGCCCTGAACCTACGGTTTTTTCTTTTGGAAAAATGCTTTGCGACCACCTCACCCAGATTTCGAAATTGCGAATCGGTTTTACATCAAATATCAAGTAATATCTTGAGCCTTTGTCAAAGTAAGCCGGAATGCTGTACACACCGGGAATGTCATTCTCATAAGAATAAATACGCGCATTGTAGGTGTCAATGTCAAAGATGGCATACCGTGCAGTAAAGTCAAATTTGCGATGAATTTTCCAACTGAGGTCTTGGTAGAGCACCATTCCTTTTGAGGCTTCGCTTTCTCTTTTATACCAAGAAAATTCTACCCTGGTTTTGATGCTTATGTTGCGGTCAACCTTATGTTGAAAATGTAAACGAAGGTTCGTTTTTGAAGTTGGAATTAAAAACTCTAATTGTTGCCCTTCGGGAATTTCGCCGGCATTGGTTTGTTTGTGGTCACTGCGCAATCGCGCATAAAATAGGGTCCCCCGTGAAACGGCGTAATCAACTTGGGTCATCCACTCATAGCCTTGTGAGGGATAAGAAACATTGAATCGATGCCAGGGGAACCAGTATTTGTCAAAGAATGCAGAAAAGCTCACTTTTTTTACCGGGTACGTTCTCAGGCCCATGTACATTCCCCGTTCATTTTGTGCCGTGGTGGGGCGATCGCTGAAAATATAGGCTCTATTGGAATGAAAGTCGCGACTTAAGTCGCGCAAGTGAATGGAGATTTCCATCTTCGGGTCCAGAAAAGCCATCAGGCCAAGCAAAGCCCCGGTGCCTCCGCTTCGGCTTCTGCCCGCTTCGCCGAAAAGATTGAAGTTCTTAAAAGTCCAATCAAAATCTACCCCACTTACGAAATTAAAATCTCCATTAAAAGCATATTTCTTATACGCGTTAGTCGATGCACTAATCGGCGGACTAAAATGTTGAAAGTAATGCGACAGCCCAAATGAAACCCTGCTCTTTCGCATTTCGGCCCTTGCTCCATACATGGTTTCAACTAAGGCACGTTTATCTGCTTGTTCTGAAAGGGTGCGATGGGTTCCCGAAGTTTGCAATGAACTCACCAATTCCACATCACTCAACAAAGAATCGGTAAGTGCTTGCACGTTTGCATCTTTTCCCAAACGAGAAATGAAACCCGTAAACCAAAAATCTTTGTAAGCAACAGTTGCGGCGGTTCCACGCAAAAATTGATTTTCATTTACAGACGAATAGGGGCGAATGCCATAATTCGCACGCTTCGTGGCAAGTATCGTTTCAAACCCTTTTCCAAATCCTAATCCCGACGAAAATAACAATCCCTGTCCGGCTTGAATATTATAATCGCCCACCACAAACCGTTTCAGGCTTCTGTAATCTTTCAAGAAGAAATGGCCTGCAAAGAAGTCAAACAAATAGGTTTTGGTTTGAGGGTTCCAGTCAAACTTCTCACCCGCATCCTTTTCAGCAACTAAACAAAAAGAATAATTCGAGCCATAGCGACTTCTAAATCTAAAAAAAGTTCGGTAAGGGTCGCCCAGATAGCGGGAACTTAACACTCCGGTTGAACTGGTGTCAGGTGCTGTGTATCCTTTTTGGTCTTCAATTGTGTTGATGATACGCAGCGTGATTTCTTCTTTTGAGTTTTCTAAAATTTCTTTTAAAGAGGGCCCCATAGGGTGTTGGCCCATGTTTTTAATGTCTTTTTCCCTTCCGGCTCTTACGGCGATATAAGGCCGAATGGCAAGGAAATGCCCATGTGTAAAACCCGGAACGGCCTGCAGTTCATATACACTTAAGATCGGCGCAAAGCGGTCGCGATAGGCAAGAAAATTTTGAATGATTACTGGCGATAATCCCGGTAGCATGACCAAATCTTCGTAGGTAGCCGCATTCAAATCAAGCGGTTTTCTAACCCAATCGTCGAGCTGATCGGTAAAGACGGTCCAATCGGTTTGGTCATCTGATTCCAGGTCTGACATTGCATCTTCTATGGTTTGTTCCATTGGCGCAGACTCTGCGCCTGTGGCTGAATCACCTTTCACCGGAACCTGTGCAAAAACAAAAGAGATGGAAATATGAAAAAGGATAATTAAAACACAAAGCTTGTGAATTGACCCTTGAAAAAGCCTTTCAATTCCTTGTTTTGTTTTCGACAAAGGTGGATGCACTGATTTCATCCTCCTTATTTCTTTTCTTTTCCAAACGAATAAGACAAACCGAAATGCGGACTCAATCCTAATTGCTCATGGTAGGTTGCAGCGAAATCAAAATTTGCATTTTTCCAGTTCAAGCCAAGGCCCATGCTTAGATTCACGGGTTTTGTACTCATCCCCGCTCTGATGTACAGAATGTCCATTGGCCGATATTCCAATCCGCCTTTAAAAGAAAAGGGATATTGTTCGTTCTTGGAAAAGTCAGCCAGTGCCAACACCTTATTTGAAACGCGCCAGGCCAAACCAAGGTTGAGAGTGGTAGGTACTTTTTCAAAAATGTCTTTCCGCAAATAGGTTTGACTTGCATTGAATATACTAAAGCCTAACGAAAGTGATTTCGTGATTTGGGAAGAAATACCTGCGTCCAATACGAATCGGGTAATTGCACCATATTCTTGAATGCTGGTATGCACCACATTGAACTTTGCGCCAAACGAAATTTTAGGAATGATCGTCGTTGCGTAAGCCAAACCCAATCGACTTTCATTGTATGCGCCAAATCCAAAACTGTTGAAATCAAGCCCGGCAAAATGCTTTTCTTGAAAAGGCATTCCAAATGCAAAGGCCCCTGAGTTAATCTCTTTCAACATAAATCGACGCTCCAAATAAAGACCGACTTGCATATTTTTGAGGTCTGAAAGCCCTGCCGGATTTGCCGCCATCGCCCAAATATCACCTCTAACTGCGGTGAATGCACCGCCCATGCCTGCCCTTCGGGCACCTAAGGGCTGAGGTTCATTTCCACCAAAAGCGAAAGAAATGGAAAGAATCAGGCTAAATAGTAGAGTGTGCTTCATGGGCTGGTTGGCCAAATTACGAGGAAAAGCAAATGTACCCAAAGCAAAATTTTCCCTAAAGGTGAATAGCCTTTACTGCCTCCTTGCGGCATTCGTAAATCTAAAATAGCCCAGTGTTCATGTTTCGTTTTGCATAAATTCAGCATGGCCCTTAATTTGGTGATTGTGATAAAGGGTAAAACAGTCGATGATTTTATCAATGCTTCAGGTGAATGGAAATCCGCTCTCCAAAAATTGCGTGAGATATGCCTTGAATCCGGAATGGAAGAAACCGTGAAATGGGGTGCGCCAACCTATACCGTTGATGGAAAAAATATTGCCGGCATTGGTGCCTTTAAATCTTACTTTGGTCTCTGGTTTTTTCAAGGTGCGCTGCTCGAAGACAAAAATAAAATGCTGGTGAATGCATCTGAAGGCAAAACCAAAGCCTTACGACAAATGCGCTTTCAATCCCTAAAGGAGATGGATGCAAAACGCATTAAGAACTACTTACGTGAGGCAATGCAAAATCAGGTTCAGGGTAGAGAAATTAAATCCGAAAAGAAGCCCGCTTTTGAAATTCCGCTGGAATTAAAAAAAGCTTTTTCAAAGAATGCCAAAGCAAAAAATGCATTCAAATCTTTGAGCCCTTATAAGCAAAGAGAATATGCAGAGTATGTAAGTGAGGCCAAAAGAGAAGAGACAAAAAACAAAAGACTTGATAAAATTATGCCCATGATAGAGGCCGGAATCAGTCTGAATGACAAGTACAGAGATTGTTGAATCAGCCGCCCGAGAATTTGTATTTGTAGCCCAATTTGGTCAACAAATCTGCAACCTTTTGCCGAAGGTCTCCATTCAAGATAATCTCACCGTCCTTAACCGCACCGCCTGTCGAACACTTGATTTTTAACTCCCTGCATAGGTTTTCAAGCGAATCCTGACTTCCCAGGTATTTCGATATAATGGTAGCTTTCTTGCCGCCTCGGTTGTTTTCAACCCTGATTCTCAAATCCTGTTTTATATGAGAGGGTGAGAGAGATTGTGCATCTTCATCCCTTGAAATGTCTTGCCAATCTGTACTTGTTGAGTACACCAATCCCCCCGTTGCTTGTTTAGGTTTTTTTGATTTCATGATTGATGAGTCTTGAGCCATTGCTGTTCTGCATCTTTCAGCAAAGCTGTTTTTAATGTGTAAAATAAGGCATTCTCTTTTTGAAAAGAAACCTCGCCAATCGAGTGGACTGCCCGCACACCTATAATGGAATTGCAAACAAATGCGGCTTCACATTTTTCGATTTCAGGTTGTGCCATAAAATCTTCTTTAACCGAAATGCCCTGCTGCATGCAATGCTCCATTACCCATTTTCGCATCAGACCGGGATAACAACCCGATTCCGGTTTAGGAGTAAGCAAGCTTTCATTTCGAATAAAGAAAATATTTGAGGTACTGCACTCTGCCCAACCCTGTGTGCCATTAATTAGGGCATCGTCAAAACCCTTTTCATGCGCCTCTCGTTGTGCCATGACTTGTAATAGGCGGTTGCTGGTTTTTATACTTGAATAGGGGTGAAGGGGTAGTGAAAAAGAGTAGAGAAACATCAACCGCAAGGGTGCATATTGGCAATAGTCATTTGCTTCTTCACATTCTATTCCCAAATCAACTTCACCTGAATTCGGATTTTTCCCTGCCCGGCTCAATTGAATGCGCAAACGACCCTCTTTGGGGATACTATTATGCAAGAGGAAGGATTTTACTGCCTCCAAAATGTCTTTCTCAGGCGGATTTAATCCGATTTTATGCGCCGCCTTAAATACCTGCGCCAATTGTTCAGGAAAAAACAGGGGAATGCCCTTAAATAATCTAAGGGTAGCGAAAACCCCGTCTCCATAGCGGTAAGCTCGGTTAAAGCGGGGGAAATCATTGCTTTTGATTGGCATAATCCTTGCTATTTGACTCAATCTTGGCGAGTGCCGGAAAGTTTTTCAAAGAAATAATCCGGATTTTACCACTTTTGCCACCAAAATGAAAAATACTAATCCTCAACACACAATGAAAAAATCTTTTACATGGGCATCTGCCTTTTTCATTTTCATCGCTTTTTCAAGTCAGGCAATTGCGTTGAATCCATCACGAACCTACAAGCAGCGTCCCGATAAATTCAACATGGTCTATGAAGAGACCAAAGTTACCACCGTCGATGGGGCAAAGTTGAATGTTTGGTATTTTCCGGGTAATGTAAAAACAACCAAATTGGTTTTGATACTTCACAATGGTGAAGGCAACATGGCCGATTACCTGCGCAAAGTTGATCAGTTCACTTCTATCGGCTATAATACCGTAATATTTGATTACCGCGGTTATGGAGAAAGCAGTGAGTTTGCAATAGACAACAACATGTATCTCTATCCCCATTTTCAAGATGATGTGCGGGCTATGCTCGATTATTGTCGCCAAAACCACGTCGCTAAATTTTATGTTTATGGTTGGGGCATTGGTGCAGGCTTAGGATTAGGCATTGGTTACAATCGCAATGAAGTAATTAAGGTAATCGCAGACACGCCTTTTCTTTCAATGGAAGATTTAGAGAAACGTTTCTCAAGTTGGGATGAGCCAATGGAAGTTCCTTTCGCTGGCTACGATAAAAAGCATGAACCTATTTATTCCTTAGATGCTGCACCAACTACATTCTTTACCGGCCTGCTGATCATCATCGGAAGCAACGATATTCTATTCACAAAAAAGGATATGGACGCCCTCGCCGCTAAACAAAAGAAAGTAAGTGCGGTTTATTTGGTGGAAAACCCAGACCGAATCGATAATTTCCTGGTCGATAAAGCAGCATACTTTAAACAAATTGCGGCATTTCTCGAGAAATAGAATATTTACACTATTTTGGAAAGGCTCTTCTTTTTTGAAGAGCCTTTCTTTTTTTATGGTTAAATAATAACAGTTTATCAGGAATGTTAGAATTGTTTTGAACTCCCATTCCAAACCTCAAATAAACGAAAATCACCCCTGCGATTTATACACCTTCTTAAAGGAAAAACATGTGCCTATTATTTTGTTAGAATTCCCCCGCTTTCCTTAACTTGGAAGGTCAATTAAACCGATTAACTTCTATTTTCATTCGCCATGATAAAAAGATTTACGTTGATTTTGGCGGCTTTGCTGCCTTTTTTGGTAAAGGCACAGGCTCCCTGTACCACAACAAATGCGACAGGTTGCGTTTGTGCTACATCCGGACAAACCGATTGTAATTTGTTGCCCGATATCACCATTTCTGGCAATGCAATTTTGTCTTATCAGAGTGGCCCCAATGAAATGGCCCCAAATTGTGGTGCCTGTCTTCCCGGATATGGTCGCTTATATGTTACAGGTTCTACCCCTAATATTGGCCACGGGCCACTGACAGTAGGCGCTGTTTCAAAGTGGACATGCGGAACCGATACTTTTACCACTTTTCCGGGTACTTGCCTGGATGGAACTGCACCCAGGCAGTTAATCAAACAAAAAATATATCACAAAAGCGGGAATACCATGACTTTTGCCGAGCATTGGGCAGGGTCAATGACCTACCATCAAACCCATGGTCACATGCACGTTGACGATTGGGGTGTTTTTACCCTCCGCATTCAAGACCCTATGGAGCCCGATGCAAGAAATTGGCCAATCGTTGGTAGTGGAGCAAAATTAGGCTTTTGTTTAATGGATTATTACCAATGTGGCGATGCAGCTGCCGATGGCCATTGCAGAAATGCAGCTGGCGACACGCTGATAAACGCAGATTTCCCCAACTTCGGGCTGGGCGGCGGTCAATACAATTGCTCACCTGCTGAACAAGGCATTTCTTCTGGATACACCGATGTATATAACGAGAATTTAGATGGAATGTGGATTGACATTCCGCCGGGAACCTGTAACGGCAATTACTATATCGTCATTGAAGTTGATCCACACAATTTCTTTACCGAAGAAGATGAAAACAATAACTGGACCGCAGTTCCTTTTACCCTTACACAACAAACTGCACCGGGAAACGCCTCTGCAAGCATTAGTTTACCCGGCCCATCAACCCTTTGCACGGGTGACTCTATTACCCTAACCGCAAATGCAGGCAGTGTTTTCAATTGGAGCACCGGCGCAACCACACAAAGCATTACCGTTGGTCAGGCCGGTAATTATTTTGTTGAGGTTACCACGCCCTGCGGCACCGCAACCTCAGATACTCAAGCCATTGCCATATTGGCTGCCGTGCCTGTTCCTACGACTATTGGTGATATAGCATGCGCAAACCAAAGTGTGAATTTGACTGCAACCGCCTCCACAGGTAGTGTAGTATGGTTCGATGATCCCACCGCAGGAAATCTAGTTCATACCGGAAACTCTTTTGCAACGCCTACTTTGGCTACCACAACAACCTACTATGCCGCAGCTGAACGGGTAACACCTGGCACTACACATTTTGCGGGTAAAGTTGACAGTGTTGGCGGAGGCGGAAATTTAAATAGCAACAGTCAATATTTGATTTTTAATGCTACAACAGATTTCACCCTGAAATCAGTAAAGGTTTATTCATCCGCTGCCGGAAACAGAACCATTGAATTGAGAAATACCACCGGTATCACCCTGCAAACCATTACCTTAAATGTGCCCGCAGGCGTTTCCAGAATCAACCTAAACTTTTCAGTTCCAACCGGAAACAATTACCGCTTGCAGCCTACATCATCAACTGTAAATATGTTCAGAAATAATGCAGGTGTTTCCTATCCTTATACTGTCGCAAATGTTGCCTCGGTTACCGGCAGCTCAGGTGGTGCAAACTTTTACTATTACTTCTTTGACTGGGAGGTAGAAACATCACCTACCATTTGTTATTCAAATCGGGTAGCGACAATTGCAACCATGAACCCACTACCCACACCCACAATTACAGGTTTGGCAAGTGCATATACCATTCTTGACCCTGCTGTAACCATGAGCGGTACGCCTGCAAACGGTACTTTTACAGGCCCTGGTGTTACAGGCAGTGTTTTTGACCCTGCAATAGCAGGCGTAGGAATGCATGCAATTACCTATACTTTTACAGACGCTAATAATTGCACCGGTGAAAGAACAGATTCTGTAAACATCACAAATGGAGTGGGAATCGAAAATGGACACGGGGCAAACCCCGGAATTTACGTCTTCCCTAATCCAAACAATGGCCTTTTCAATTTGCGCTTTGCCGTGACCGAAAAGACGAATGTCAACATTCAACTAAGCACATTGACCGGTGCGCAATTGTTTACCGAGCAATTGCCAAACTTTAGCGGAGATTATAATCGCAGCCTCGATATGTCGCATCTTGCACACGGCGTTTACATTATTCGCATTGAAGCCGGCGGACACACCTATTTCAGAAAGTTAGTTCGTAACTAAGCATTCATTGAAAGCACAGATAATGGCGAGGAAAATTGGCGTAGGCTTAATTTTCCTCGCCTTTTCTTTTTCCCTAACGGGGCAAAACCCCTGGACGGTTTACCAAACCAGTAACTCTGGCTTACCCTATGACCAAATCAATTCAATTGCCATTGACAACCAAGGGCGAAAATGGATTGGCACCGAATGGGGTCTTGCCTTATTTAATGATACAACCTGGACGGTTTACCAAACCACCAATTCCCCCTTACCCAATGATGCAGTAAGGGTAGTTGAAATTGGAGATACCGGCGACGTATGGATAGGTACCTTTTTAGAAGGTCTTATTCAGAAAAATGGGAATCAGTGGCGCCAATTCTCAACCCTGAATTCACCCTTAGAGGGCGATCAAATTCGTTCCCTTTCCTATGACCCGGGTGGCAAACTGTGGGTAGGCGGCACTTCTTTTTTTGCTACGCTGAAAGATACCTCCTGGCAGGTGTTTAACATCAGCAATTCCCAATTGCTTTCAGGCAACATCGCCGCAATATTAACATATGCACCTGATTCAGCATGGTTAGGAACCATTAACGGTGGAATCGTGCATATTATGGATACCCTTTGGGAAAAGTATAACAATACCAATTCAAACATTGGCGATAATACCTGTTTAGGAATAGAATTAGATGATGTTGGCCAACCCTGGTTGGCCACCCCGGCCGGCGGCCTGATTTCAAAGTTGGGAACCAACTTTGTTAAATACAATATGCTCAATAGCAACATTCCCAGTAATTCTGCGACGGCGATTGAAAAAGACCACCTCAACCGCTTTTGGTTGGGAACTATCGACAAAGGCCTTTCCCTTTTCATGAATGGTGTATTTTCAACCTATGACACAAGTAATTCAGGCATTGTAGATAATAGAGTTTCCTGCCTTGCATTTGAAGCAACCACAAACCGCCTGTGGATTGGAAGCAAAGACTTTGGGCTTTCTGTACTCGACCTTGATCTTTTAGCAGTCGAGATTCCCAACCTGCAAAACGAAACGATACGCTTGTGGCCAAATCCTACTTCTGATAAAGTGTTTTTTAACCATGATTGGATGGGCCAAGAGATTCATTGCCTAAACATAGAAGGAAAGCAGTGGAACAAAACCGTATCTGACCAAAACTCAATTGACCTGTCAGACCTGCCCGCAGGTTTGTATTGGCTCCAATTTCCTTTGCAACATAACCTGCGATTAGGTAAGGTCATGGTAATCCATTAAGGCTTTTGCCTTCCCGCAATCATTCAACATGTAATAAAGAATATAAAAGATTTAAACGAAGCCTGAATTAGTGCCCGTCTGTTTCTCTTTTCAATACCACAAAGCCCTTCGCCATTTTGCCATCCGCAAAATTGAGGGTGTAGTAATAGGTATCTGAGAGTAGTTTTTCGCCTCGTAAACTCGTTCCATCCCATTCGCCATTGTAGTAGTCTGATGCATACACCAATATTCCCCAACGGGTAAATACCGAGATTTTCGTGCCCGGATATTCCTCAATGCCCGGAATTACAAAGAAATCATTTACTAAATCACCATTCGGTGAAAAGCCTTTTTCAATTGTGAAAGGTAAGCGGGTAATAATCACCTCGTCTTGCGTTTTGCAGGCTCCATTTTCAACAATCCATTGAAATACGTTAATGCCTAATTCAATGCCGTCAACCATACTTATGGGGTCTGTTGGGTCAATAACTGTTCCCATTCCCGAAACCAACTCCCATCTTCCGCTGCCGACATCAATTACATTGCCCTCTAATTGGGTATCGTCTTTTACCTTCAAGGTCTGGTCTAAACCTGCATCTGCAGGAGTGGTTAGCTTAGAGAAATTCAATGTAACATCATCTGCACCGGCACAAAATCCATCACTAACCGTCCATTGAAGCTTTACGTTTCCTGCAACCACAGATGTAAATATTGCCTGTGGGTTGGTTGAATCAGATAAGGTTCCTAAACCTTGCACAATCACCCAGTGACCCGTGGTTCCTGTAGGTTGGCTTGCTTGTAACAGCGCCGGACTATCCTCACAAATGGTTTCATCTGCACCGGCGGTTACGGTAATGGTAGACGGCACAATCACCACCTGTGTGGTTGATTGTGATGCAGGGCAAACCCCATTACTTATCGTCCAAACAAAAGAATACGTGCCTAAATTCAGACCATTGACCAAGGTCTGGTTTGATTGCGGACTCACAATGCTTGCACTACCTGAACTTATACTCCAGTTTCCTACCCCAATTACGGGTACATTGGCCAACAAATTAGCAACATCTTGGCCGCACAATTGCTGGTTTGCACCGGCATTTGCCACAGTAGGGCTTGCGTCAATCAATACATTCATAGGTGCAACGGCAGATGAGCAATTGCCCATCGTTATACTCCAATAAAAGGTATGCGTTCCCGGGCTTAATCCGTTTACGGCACTTGCAGGGTCGCTTGCATTCACAATCGTGCCCGGGCCTGCCCACAAGCCAGATGCACCTGCCGGCAAACTTGCATTCAGCGTTAGTGTCTGCGTTTCGCAAATATTTTGGTCTGCACCCGATACGGCAACAAGGTTGGCGGTATTATTTATCGTTACATCATCTGTTACGATAGGGCACATGCTTCCATTTTGAAAAGACCATCTCAACTCATTGGCACCTATACCCGGATTATTGAAATCAGATGTCGGTGAATTCGAATTGCTAAATGTTCCTGTACCTGAAATCAACTGCCAGGTTCCCGTTCCGGCAAGGGGTGCATTGCCAGTAAGCGTGGTAAGCGATTGGGCGCATAAATTTAGGTCTGGCCCAGCATTGGGAATGCCCGGGTTATCAAATACATTGATGACCATTGAATCTCTTGCCAACGGACAAGCGCCATTGTCAACCTGCCAAACCAAAAGGTTTAGGCCCGAACCAATATTTTGAATATTGCTGACTGAGTTGCCGGGTTGAATAATATTTGCCGTGCCAGATGCCAAACTCCAGGTTCCGGTTTCTCCCGAATTGAGGGTTGAGCCCGAAAGAATCGTAAAGTTTTGATAACATAAATTCTGGTCATTGCCTGCATTGGCACTCACCGATGGGAAATTATCGATTTGTAAGAAGTCACTGCTCGGTGTACATGGCCCGTTTGATATTGTCCATTGAAAAACATAACTGCCCGTTGCCGTTAAGGTAGCAGAGGCAACCGGGTTGGTTGCAGAGGTGATAAATGAGGGCCCCGAAACCGGTGTCCACAATCCGGTTCCAACCAGGGGCGTATTTCCATTGAGAAGACTTGCGCTTGCATTGCACAAAACTAAATCCGGCCCAACCACAGCCGGTGTGGCCGGTTCCCAAATGGTAACACTTACTGTGTCGCGATTAGGAATACAAGGCCCATTGGCAATTTCCCAAACAAAGTCGTGCGTTCCATAACTTAAACCGGTGATTCCGGTGTTGGCAGCATTCACATTGTTGATGGAAACGCCACCCGTTGGGTTTGTCCATGTGCCGGTACCTACCGAGGGGTTGTTTGCCAGCAGATTTCCCGCAAAGAAATTACATATGTTTTGATCCAGACCTGCGTTTGAACCACTGGGTTGTTGAGAGATGCTAACCAGGAGGGTATCTCGCGACGGGGGGCATGCCCCATTGCTTACCGTCCACTCTAATTGGTTTGTTCCATTCATCAATCCAAATATTTGTGTATTGGGGTCGGTAGGGCTTGTGATAATTCCACTGCCCACAAGCAAGTTCCAGTATCCGTTACCTACTGCCGGTGGGGTAGCCGCCATGGTCACATTGTTCATGGCACAAGTTGACATATCTAAGCCTGCACTTGCAGGCGAGGGCATGTCGGTTATTTCTATTGAAACCGTATCTATAGATGGCGGACAAGAACCATTTGAGATGGTCCATGAAAAGAAGGCCAACGTTCCACTCGGTATGCCCGTTACGGGCGACAATTCATTTGAAGGTTGACTGACCGTTCCGGTACCTGAAAGCAAGTTCCAATTGCCAGCACCGACCAGCGGTAAGTTTGCATTCATGCTTACAGAACTTCCAACACACAAAGTCTGGTCATTGCCGGCAGTTGCAGTTGAGGGTAATGGGTCAACTATTACGGCGAGCGTTGCAAAATTATCGGGACATGTGCCGTTGCTTATCGTCCACACAAAATCAGTTTGTCCATTGGGTAAACCATTCACGCCAGAACCGGGATTCAAATTATTTACAATCGTGGCAGGGCCACCTGAACTTATCGTCCACAGTCCGCTGCCAAAGGCAGGGGTGTTACCTGTGAGTAAAGTACTGCTTGCATTGCATAGCATTTGGGGCGCACCCACATTTGCCGCACTTGGGTTGTCCCATATGGTTACTGAAACCTGGTCAGTCACAACCGGGCATGGCCCATTGCTTACAGTCCAATCTAAAACAGATGTACCTGAGCTTCCACTCAAGGTTGAAGTCGGATTATTCGTTTGATTTACCGTCAAGCCACCAGAGACGATCGACCAAATTCCGGTTCCAAAGCCTGGCGGATTCGCTGCCATACTTCCGATACCCGAAACACAATAATCCAAATCAGGGCCTGCATTCGCAGGCAGGGGCGCATCCCATGATGTGAGCGTAACGCTGTCTCGATTTACAGGGCAGACGCCATTTTCTATTTCCCACTCCAAGATGTGAAGCCCACTGCCGATGCCACTCACATTTGAGTTAGCTAAATTTGGGGTCGCAATCGTTGCACTTCCCGATACTATACTCCAACTACCTGTACCGACAGAAGGCGCAAGGCCATTCAATGTTGTATTTGGATTAGAACTGCAAAGGTCAATATCTGAACCTGCATTTGCCGCACTTGGGTTGTCCCAAATGGTTACTGAAACCTGGTCAGCCACAACCGGACAAGGGCCATTGCTTACCGTCCAATCTAAAACAGACATACCTGAGCTTCCACTCAAGGTTGAAGTCGGATTATTCGTTTGATTTACCGTCAAGCTACCTGATACGATCGACCAAATTCCGGTTCCAATGGCGGGCGGATTAGCTGCCATACCTCCGATAGTGGAAATACAGTAATCCAAATCAGGCCCTGCGTTTGCAGGTAGGGGAGCAGCCCATGATGTGAGCGTAACGCTGTCACGATTCACAGGGCAGTTGCCATTTCCTATTTCCCATTGCAAGATATTCGTTCCACTGCCGACTCCGTTTACCGTTGAGTTGGC
>JAYSVQ010000341.1:0-1630 GCA_043718485.1 Bacteroidota bacterium | reverse complement strand
AACTCGCCAGTTGAGCGTAGTCGAAAAGAATCTTAGCAATGTCAAGCGTGCGCCCTCCCTTAAATCCCTGGTTGGAACCATTGGCGTGGATCCGACTTTGTGAGGCTAAATTAAAGTTCGCTTATCACGGCCAGGGATAGCTTATGCCTTGGCTTTTACATTTGCTTTTTATGGATTTATTTGAATCAAGGGCTGGCTTATTACCTTAGGCCCGCTCTTTTTCTTTAAAGGGGCGGCGAAGCGATTACCGCTTTCAACCTTGGGATTTTTTCAGTACTTAAGTCCAACAGTTCAATTAGTGATAGCGCTGACTTGGTATCGTGAGCCCTTTACATTCGGAGGAAATAAAATCGTAACTCTTATTCCCGCTTCACATGTCAAATCAAATAAAATTATTTCAATTCAAACAAAAGTTAAGCTAGACGGGTGAAAAAACTGAATGATGATTATAACTTTCATTTACTAGATATGAATCCAATGAATGTTTTAGTTTTTTTTCAAGATGCCTGGCGCAAAGCCCTGATTCTCAAACGGGTGGAAGGCCAGCTGGTAATTCGCATTATTGGAACAAACCTTAAGTTCGCAGATACGGAGGACAACCTCAGGAACGGCCCTTTGCAAATGAAGGACAGTCCTGATTTTTCTGCAATCTTAGTTGAAGTCTTTCCCAAAGACGGATCGAACGACAGTGATTTTATCGGCTATGGACGGGCTTGGGTGGGTAAAACACCAATCCACGGTATTGATATTTGGGCAGATGGAACTGGCCAATTTTACCCTGCCTTTCAACCCATGTTTTATCGCGAAGCCATTGCCACTTTATTGCTAACGGATGAACAAATAACGTTCTTAATGGGCCGAATTGAGGAAGAGCTGGCAAACTCGGTTAAAGAATGGGTCGCAAAAAACTATCCCACTGCGGTGCCTACCTAAAAGTCTCGACGGCGTTCAATATCTTTCCCAACTTTGAATTTGGCGCGTCATAATTTAATTCTGACGCGCCCGATAATGTATTGAAATCAGCTCCCGGCCTTGATGGAGATTCCGGTCACGAAAGACGCAGAGGTTATCGCTGTGCTAGTGGCCTTTGGAATTTGGCAAGAAACGCTAATAAACACTACGGAAACGGGTGGTTGGCCAATATTTATTTGGGTAACATTTGAACTTGCAGCTCCCTTTGGTAGGAGAAAGGTGGGAGGGTTCCAAATAGTCTGGCCGGCATTGTTGATTCCTGACATAGTGCAAGTAAACGTTCCCGCAGCAGCACTTCGATTGTATGCTGAGAGTTGAATCCATCGTTCTTGAGTTGTGGAAAAGGAGGTCCAGGTATTTGTGGTAGGGCAGTTCACGGTAATAGCTGCGCTTGTAGACGGATTGTACACCCCCCAAATTGAGGTCTTGATCCCTGAACCTGTGCAGGCATTACCGTGGGTAAAAGAATCGGTTAAGTTTTGAGCTTGGGTTAATCCAGCCAACATTAAACAGGCAGCACCCAATACCGAAATGCGAATTTTATGCGAAAATTTCATGATTTGTCCTTCAGATTTGTGTTACGCGGCTTGTTCATTTATTGCCGCTCTTATTTGATGCGTGGGAGCTGGAAAATGTGTCCGCAATAATAATCGGATGG
>JAYSVQ010000035.1:0-8223 GCA_043718485.1 Bacteroidota bacterium | reverse complement strand
GCTTGCCTGTGGCTGAGCGGGTGTTGGCCAATATGGAAAGGGAGCACAAAGTCACAGAGGAAATTTATAATACCCTGCTTCAAAAACGTGCTGAAGCTTCTATTGCAAAGGCATCTATTGTTTCAACGGTTAGGGTAATTGACCAAGCCTCGGCACCCAGTGTGCCAATTTCTCCGAATGTGTCACGTACCTATTCAATTGCAATTGGCGTTTCTCTTGCAAGTGCGCTTTCCTTAATATTTCTAGCTGGGTTACTCAAAAATACAATTTCTTACAAAGAAGAAATTGAGGCGATTTCATTAACGCCGGTCATTGGTGTCATTCGTCGCACCCCTTCATTTGAAAAAGGGAAAATTCCTAAAATGATGATTCTGAATAATCCGAAATCGGCCATGTCAGAATCCATCAGGGCGATTCGAACAAACCTTCAATTCGTTTCCTCAGATAAAAAGAGCAAGGTAATGTCGATTACTTCTACCGTTTCGGGGGAAGGAAAAACATTTATTACCATCAATTTGGCGGGGATTATTTCCCTTCTAAATCGTAAAGTTATTATTCTTGACTTGGACTTACGTAAACCCAAATTGCACCTCTCTTTTGGGAAAGATAATTCAACCGGAATCTCAACTTTTCTTGTTGGGAAAAGTGAACTAAAAGACATTCGCCAAACCACTGAATTTGAAAATTTGGATGTCATTACCTCCGGTCCCATTCCACCCAATCCTGCTGAGTTGCTTCAATCCCTGAAAATGGAATTGCTGTTAATGGAATTGAGAAAGACCTATGACTATATATTAATTGATACTCCCCCTGTGGGCATCGTTACAGACGGAATGAATTTGTTGAGGATTAGCGATATTGTTCTATATGTTTTTCGTTCTGATTTTTCTCGCAGGCCTTACGCAACCATACCCGATCAAATGGTCGAAGATCACAAAATTAAAAACCTATATATTGTTCTGAACTCAGTTTCACAATCCGGAAGCCGGTACGGGAAATATGGGAAATATGGAGGTTACGGTCAGGCAGGTGCCGGCTATTATGTTGAGGACTCGGTTCAGGAACCATGGTGGAAGATTTGGTCAAGACTTAGAAAATCATAACTCAATTGCTATCTATTTTTAAACGGTTTTTCGAAAAAAAGGATATTGCACGCATTGATTTTTCTGCACTTAATATTGATTTACATTCCCATTTGATTCCCGGTATCGATGACGGTGCAGCCACAATCGAGGAAAGTGTACAACTTGCAAGTGAATTAGTAAAGTTAGGTTTCACCAAAGCAATTACCACCCCGCACATTATTTCTGATTCATACCGCAATACAGCAGAAGGAATTATCAGGGGTTTAAAAATTGTTCAGCAAGCATTAAAAGAAGCTGAAATTCCCCTCGAGGTTCAAGCCTCAGCTGAGTATTACCTGGATGAGGCTTTTACAGAACTACTTGCTGCCAATGACATTCTTGCTTTTGGTGGCGAAAAAAAATACTTGTTGTTTGAAACCTCATACGTTAACAAACCGCTATCCCTTCAAACTGAGATTTTTGAAATGAAAACAAGGGGCTATACACCTATTATGGCCCACCCTGAGCGATATAATTATTTTTGGAATGCAAAATTTGAGGATCTAAAAGAGGTTTATGATTTGGGCGTAAAATTTCAGGTAAATATCAGTTCATTTGCAGGCGATCATGGAGAAAGAGCTTCAAAAATTGCACATTCTCTTGCCGCAGAAAGCATGATTGATTTTTTAGGAACCGATTTGCATAGAAAAAGCCAGATACTTTCCATCAGTAGAGCTTTTCAAAATAGTATTGATTTAAGGAATTTGGTGAAATCCGGACGACTTCTCAATCCCCATCTTTAAACCAACGCTTGTGAAGCAGTCTTTGTTAGCCGCCCTTAAGCACAACCTTATTTCGAGAAACCTCCGAAGGATTAACTCTCTTTTATTGCCGGAGGAAAGGAGAGAAGGAATTTCTATTTTGATTTTGGTTTGTGTAGGCGCCCTGATAGAAATTCTGTCTTTAGCCTATCTTTTTTTTATGGCGCTTGCCGTTGCAAGTCCTGATAGAATAGCTACTAATGTTTTTTTAAAACACTATTTTAGTTTGCTCGGGTTTCAAAATCAAACTGCATTTATTAGTTTTTTGGTTATTTCAAGTTTGCTTGTTTTCATTTTAAAAAATGGCCTGCAACTCTTAATTCTGTACCGGCAATCCCGTTTTTCTTTTCACTTAGCAACCGAATTATCGAGCAGACAATTCGTTAATATATTAAGTCACGGTCAGGGATACCTAAAAACAGAAAATAGTGCCTTGCTTGTAAATAAGACCCTAGGCGTTCCCGGAATTTTAGCACAGGGCACATTACTTCAAATGATTTTCTTTTTCTCAGAATTGTTTTTGTTGGTGATTTCTTTATTTCTTATTTTTTTAATAAACCCCATCCTTTTTTTAGCTCTCTTTTTACTCACCGGGCCTGTGGTTATTTTTGTTTACATTAGAACCAAATCAGCTTTGTATCGAATGGGTAAAGAAAGGGCCGGCCTATTTGCTTTTTCTATGGATAAAGTAAATCAAGCCATTTTTGGTTTTTCTGACCTTATGATTTTTGGCAAAGGCTCCGTTTTTCTGAATAGCTTTTTAAATAGACAAAGAAAGCTAAATCAAAATATGATCGTCACCTATTTTCTGGGGTTTCTTCCGCAAAGAATAATGGAAGTAATGGCCGTTTTTTCAATGCTGATCATGTATTTTTTTGCCCGGTTTTTTATAACCGACAATAGCCAAATTGTTGAATTTTCAATAGCATTCATTTTTGCTGCCTTTCGAATTTTACCTTCAGTAAATCGTACCGTTGGCGCAATTATGAATATTCAGGCTTCAGAGGGAAATCTCGAGGAATTTGTTGAAGCCGGAAAAGTTGAGAATATTTTGGAGCCTCAACCTGAAAACACAAAGGGGCTTCAATTTGGAATCGACCTGAAAGATGTTTTTTTTCGCTACCCAGGAACCGAAAGAGATGTCTTATCGCACATTAATTTTTCGGTTAAGAAAGGCGAGAAAATTGGAATTGTAGGAAAATCTGGTTCAGGAAAAACAACCCTCGTGAAATTGTTGCTTAGGTTTTTACAAGAATCGAGCGGCGATATTTTTGTGGATGGAGAAAAGCTCAGTCATGTGAATAAATCTTGGTGGAGAAGGATGGTGGGTTATGTTGAGCAAGACGTATTTATTTTGGATGCCAGTTTGGCAGAAAATATTGCTTTTGGCTTAAAACCAAATGAAATTGATGTCCAACGCGTAAATGAAGTGTTAAAAAAGGTGAGTTTAAGCGATTTGGTAAACCAATTGGAAGGGGGAATTCAGGGCAGAATTGGAGAAAGGGGAGGTATGATTTCCGGTGGCCAAAGACAAAGAATCGGAATCGCCAGGGCCCTATACCGAAATGCATCTTTCATTATTTTTGATGAGGCAACCAGTTCCCTAGATTCAAAAACTGAAAAGGAAATTACCACTTCCATAAAAGATTTGTTTGATGGGGAAAAGACTTTTCTCATTATTGCCCATAGAATTACAACGCTTGAAGGCTGTGATAAAATCATTAAAATTGGGGATGGCAAAATTTTGGGGGAATACACATACCCTGAATTTTTGAAAGCACATAAAGATGAAGCGGCTGATTTAGACTTATCTACTCAATGAAAACGAAACCATGATTGATTTAAACCATAAATCTGTTTTAATAACCGGGGGTACAGGCTCATTTGGACAAAAATTTGTAGAAACCGTTTTACATAAATTTCCAAAGGTTCGCCGTCTGGTCGTTTTTTCCAGAGACGAATTGAAACAATTTGAAATGGCCAAACGATTCCCTGAATCCAAGTACCCTGCCATGCGATTTTTTATTGGGGATGTGCGCGACGGTGAGCGCGTGCATCGTGCATTGGAAGGGGTGGAGATTGTAGTTCATGCTGCAGCCATGAAGCAGGTTCCCATAGCAGAATACAATCCAATGGAGTGTATTAAGACAAATGTTTTTGGAGCAGAAAATATTATAAATGCTGCATTAGATCGCAATGTTGAAAAGGTGGTAGCGCTCTCTACAGATAAAGCAGCCGCGCCCGTAAATTTGTATGGTGCTTCAAAATTGTGTTCAGATAAATTGTTTACCGCTGCCAATAACATGAAAGGAAATCGCAAGGTCACTTTCAGTATTGTTCGGTATGGCAACGTAATCGGCAGCCGAGGATCAGTCGTGCCCTTATTTTTAGAGAAAAGAAATTTAGGAACCCTTCCCATAACGCACCCAGAAATGACCCGCTTTAGTATTTCACTTGAAGATGGCGTTAGCTTGGTTTTTCTGGCTATGGAAAAAGCCTGGGGCGGAGAGGTTTTTGTACCCAAAATACCCTCTTTCAAAATTTTAGATTTGGTTGAGGCTATTTCTCCTAATATAAAAACCGATATTATTGGAATCAGGCCAGGTGAAAAACTGCATGAGGAGATGATAACCGAAATGGACTCACTCAACACCGTTGAGTTTAAAGATTATTATGTAATTCTCCCCTCATTACCCCTATGGGATATCGAAAAATTTATTTCAGAAAATGGCGGAAAACGGGTGCCCATGGGCTTTAAATTTAATTCAGGCGACAATGCCAAATTTCTTTCCGTTCAGGAATTAAGAAATGAAATTCAAAAACACGTTGACCCAAGTTTTAAAGTGAATTGAGAAAGATTATTCCATACGGAAGGCAAGAAATTACACCTGAAGACATCGAAGCGGTTACTTCTGTTTTGCAATCCGATTTTTTAACGCAAGGCCCCGAAGTTGAGAAATTCGAAAACGCTTTTTCGAAATATATTGGTGCTCCGTATTCTACCGCAGTTTCAAATGGTACAACCGCTTTACATTTGGCAGCTTTAGCTTTGGGGGCCGCCCCGGGAAAACGGGTGATAACCAGCCCCATTTCTTTTGCTGCCTCTGCCAATTGTATTGGATATTGTGGTGCCGAAATTGATTTTTGTGACATAGACCCTCAAACTTATTTACTTGACATTCATTCGGTCCGAAATAGACTCAAAGCGGCAAAGGAGCGACCGTATTCAGGAATCGTTTTGGTTGATTTTGCCGGCTACCCTTGTGCATTAGACGAATGGAGAAATCTTGCAGATGAATTTGGCCTTTGGATTTTGGAGGATGCATGTCATGCACCAGGTGCTTCTTTTTTAGACAAAAAGGGTAATCGAAATTTTTCAGGCCAAGGAAAATTCACCGAATCAGCCATTTTTAGTTTTCACCCGGTTAAGCATATTGCCTGTGGTGAAGGCGGAATGATAACAACAGCCTCTCATTCTCTTGATACCAACCACAAGTTGATGCGTTCACATGGCATTGTTAGAGATTCAGAATTGCTGTTGCAGAAAAGTGAGGGAATGTGGTATTATGAGATGCAAGCACTTGGTTTTAATTACAGGCTCACAGACATTCAAGCTGCTTTGGGAACTTCCCAATTAAAAAGGGCTTCTCAAAATCTTAAAAAGCGGGCTTTAATTGCAAATCGATATTTCGAAAGTTTAAAAGATTTGCCCATAAAGTTGCCTTTTGTTTCTGATTTTGTTGAACATGCATGGCACCTTTTTGTTATTCAAACAGACCAGAGAAATGAGTTGTTTAATTTCCTAAGGGCAAATGGAGTTTTTCCCCAAGTGCATTACATTCCTATTCACTTGCAACCTTATTACACAAAATTAGGGTTTCAAAAAGGTGATTTCCCTTTGGCCGAAGCCTATTATCATAAGTGTTTGACGCTACCCATTTTTCCCTCAATGACAGAAGATGACCAAAAATGGGTAATCGACTTGCTTCATTCTTTTTTTAATTAAAAAATGGCAGCACAATTAATTTTGGGAACAGTTCAATTTGGACTGGATTATGGAATTTCAAACCGAAGAGGAAAAATTCCAAGTTCAGAAATTGCCCAAATTTTTTATTTTGCTAATACAAAGGGTATTAATTTTCTAGATACTGCGGGTGGTTATGGAGATAGTGAATTGAGAATTGCCGAGCATATTTCTTCAGCTGAAAATAATTTTCAAATTGTTTCAAAATTTTCGGGGAGCTTACCCTTGGCAGAATCCTTGCAAGCTTCTTTGCAAACCTTAAAAGTGGAAAAAATGTATGGTTATCTCATTCACCATTTTTCTGATTTGAAAATTAAACCCCACCTGTGGGATGAATTGAATGTTGAAAAGGAGAAAGGGAAAATCCAAAAAATTGGTTTAAGCTTGTATCATCCATTTGAAATGAATTGGGCTATTCAACGCGGAATAATACCCGATTTGGTTCAAATTCCATTCAGTATTTTTGACCGAAGATTTCAGGGTTTGTTTTCCTGGTTTCTGGAAAACAAGGTCGAGGTTCATGTACGTTCCGTTTTTTTGCAAGGCTTGATTTTTCTGAATCCAGATGCTTTACCTTCCTTTTTTCAACCTTTACGACACATTTTAATCAAACTGCGGAGGCTTGCAGAAGAGAAAAAATGTACCCTTTCTTCGCTTTGTTTAAATTTCCCCCGTTTGTTTAATGAAATTCAGGGGGTCGTAATGGGCGTAGAAGGAATAGAGAATTTTAAAGAAAATGTTGAAGATTGGGTTAATTTCGATATCAGAAATTTCGGTATTCATAGTTTTGATGATTTTAAAATAGGAGAAGAGAAATATATCATTCCCTCTCTTTGGCCAAAATGAAAATTCTTGCTATAATCCAAGCCAGAATGGGCTCTTCTCGGCTTCCGGGTAAAGTCTTGTTGCCACTTGAGGGCCATTCGGTCATTGAACATGTCATTCGTCGTGTCAAGGCTGTTGTGCAAATAGATGAATGTGTAGTTGCCATTCCAGCCGGAGCAGAGGATGACCTTCTTTCTCAGAAAATTGATTCCTGCAACTGTTCCCAATTCAGAGGTTCTGAATGGGATGTGTTGGATCGTTTTTATCAGGTGGCGAAATCCTTTTCTCCTTTGCATGTTGTGCGCATTACAGCTGATTGCCCTATGATAGATGCAGAAATTATTTCTCAGGTAATTTCATTACATCTTTCTGGGCGATATTCATATTCATCTAATACCGCTAGCCCTACTTTTCCGGATGGCTTGGATGTAGAAATTTTTTCCTTTCAAATGTTAAAGAGCGCCTGGCAACATGCTACCCTTCCGGTGGAAAGAGAGCATGTAACCATTTGGATTAGAAATCATTTGGCGGATGCTGAGAAAGGTGAATTGAAATATCCAATTGACCTGAGCGCAAAACGTTGGACACTTGACCGGCCCGAAGATTATCAATTTCTTCAAAAAGTTTTTTCTGCACTTTACCCTCAAAACCCTTTGTTTGGGATGGGGGATGTATTAAAGGTGCTTGAAATCAATCCGAAATGGGAGGAAATCAATGCCGGAATTGAAAGAAATGAAGCCATAAATCCTAATGAGTGAGGTGCAAAAACCAGGTTTGGACTTAGCCTTTGGGAAGAGTAATTTTCAATTTGAATTCACGTATGCCTGAAAGAACAATTTCCGAGTTTTCAAACTCAAATGCCTATCGAAATCGAATCCATAATTTGATTCCTGGAGGTGCTCATACTTATTCAAAAGGCGATGATCAATTTCCCTTATTGTCACCAGCAGCATTCACCCATGGCTTGGGAGCTGAAGTATGGGATGTCGATGGCAATAAATATATAGATTGTTGCATGGGTTTAAGTAGCGTGAGTTTAGGCCATGCATACAAACCCGTACTCGATGCAGTCAAAATGGAATTGGAAAAAGGCGTGAATTTTCAGCGACCTTCCTCCATCGAAATGCAGATGGCAGAAAAAATGCTTGGCCTTGTGTCCGTTCATGACCGCATTAAGTTTGCAAAAAATGGATCTTCGGTTACCACTGCCGCAGTAAAATTAGCAAGAGCATTTACAGGCAGAGATAAAGTCGCCTTTCCGGAAGACCATCCCTTTTATTCCTTTGATGATTGGTTTATTGGAAAAACCGCATGTCCGAGAGGGGTACCTCAGGCCATTCGAGATTTATCGCTCACCTATAAGTCAGACGACCTTGAGTCGTTGAAAAAATTATTTGAGCAACACCCAGGTGAAATTGCGTGTGTGATCTCTGAGCCCGAAAAGCAAATTCCACCGTCTCCCAATTTTCTAAAAGAGGCCATTGATTTT
>JAYSVQ010000340.1:0-1630 GCA_043718485.1 Bacteroidota bacterium | reverse complement strand
AGGATTTTGATTTATTAGTTGGGGATTTAATCGCCTCTAATTTAGTGTACCTCAATAATGGAGGCACGGTTTCAAATGCACTTATGGATACGATGGATTATAATTTTCCATCCTATGACAGCCCGGTTCTAATTGATCAATTTAACGCAGCATTTGTATTGGATATAAATAACGACAACCAAAGTGATTTAATCGTTGCCCCGAATGCTGAAAATGTTTCGGTCAATTACGATCAGGTATGGTATTACAAAGACATCGGAACGGCACCTCAAAAAGAATTTTCAAGAACCTCAACCAACTTTCTTCAAAATACCATGGTGGATTGTGGTTCGGTTTCGCATCCTGTTTTTTTTGATGTGAATTTAGATGGCTTACTCGATTTGATTATCGGCAATCGATCCTTCAAAACTCAATCGCAAAATTATTCGGGACTGACGTACTACCAAAATACGGGGACGCTTAGTTTGCCTGCATTTACCCTCGTTACGCGCGACTTTCAAAATATTTCAACCCTTTTTTCGCCCCCAATTTTTGGAATGAGTCCAACATTTGAAGACATGGATTCAGATGGAGATTTAGATCTTTTTATTGGGGATTCAGATGGAAAATTACACTATTTAAACAACTCGGCAGGCATTGGAAACCCGGTAGTCTTTTCAACTCCTGTCGTCAATTATTTCGGTATTGATATTGGCCAATATGCAACCCCTGCCGTAGTTGATTTAGACAATGATGGCCTGAAAGATTTAGTGGTTGGCGAAATGGGTGGAACCCTAAATTTTTTCAAAAACATAGGCACCCCAAATGCGCCCTCATTTAGTGCAACGCCTACAAGTGACACCCTCGGGAGTATTGATGCAGACACGATTTGTTGCACAGGTTTTAGTGTGCCCTTTTTTTATCGTGACCAAAGCAGCGGAAATCTCAGGCTTACCCTTGGCACAGAAAAGGGAAATGCGCTTCTCTACGGAAACATTGATGGCAATGTTTTTGGCCAATACACCCTTCTCGACAATGATTTCCTGAATTTAAATGATGGAACGCGCAGTTCGGTAAACGCTGGCCTTTTGAATAGCGATTCTGAAATGGAATGGGTTTCTGGAAACATGCGCGGTGGAATTTCAATTTGGAAAAAGAATATCACCATTGCGCTGGAGAATAAAAAGAATCAAAAAATTACTTTCCGGCTTATCCCGAATCCTTCAGCCCAGCCATTCATTATTTTGGATGAAGAAGCAAGTCTCGAAATTTTGATTTATGCCGCAGATGGTAGGTGGATTGAAACCATGCAGATGGAAGGAAAACAATTCCAAATTGAAGGCGAAAAATATGCCGATGGATTGTACCTGATTCAATTGCGCGACAAAAACGGAAACCAGGGTAGCATGCGCTGGTTAAAGACTAAGCGATAATTCTTTAATTTTTTTACAATTAAATTCGAGGCAATCTGAAAGGTGTTTTATCAGCTTTTCCTTTACTTCGTTTTCGTTTTGGGGTTTTCCCAATTCTCTTTCCATTGAGGTAACCCCTTTGTCATCGATTCCGCAAGGCACAATATTATCGAAAAGACTTAAATCGGTATTTACATTAAATGCAAAGCCGTGCATGGTTACCCAGCGGCTACATCGCA
>JAYSVQ010000339.1:0-15368 GCA_043718485.1 Bacteroidota bacterium | reverse complement strand
GGAACAAGGCAGATTCAGGGTGGCCTTTGCGGTAAATACGATTTTGGTTCAAACCTACTGGCAAATCGGACAGTATGTAGTTGAATTTGAACAAAAGGGAAATAAAAAGGCTGAGTATGGCTCCCAGCTCCTTGACAGGATTTCCCAAGATTTGACCACTTCCTTCGGTAAGGGGTTTGGACGATCTAATTTGTTCTATATGAGGAAGTTATACCTATTCTTCCCAATGAGTGGGACACTGTCCCACAAATTGAAACTCCACACTCATCATTTACGATTTGCCTCTTGCACCCTCATTATTTGTTGAGGATACATCATGATTCTGAGGTTATGTTGCCCAGCTTTTTGGGTTGCTTGAATCCCAAAATCTTTTCTGCACCACCATTTTCAAATAGCTGAAACTCTGACCAAGTTCTATTTTCTCAAGCCTGCTTTTCTCATTTCATCTTTCAGTGCAGGGAGATTAGGTTTGTAATTCCAAACCTCTTGAATTAACTTTTCTGTCTGTACTCCTATTTCTGGAAGGGATTGCAAAATCTTCATTCGAGTAGCCATACGCTTGTAATAATCTCGTCCTCTCTTATGGATGAGGTTATAGTGGATTTTTTTTGAAATTATCTCAAAACATTCCTTAGGAAAAATATTCAAAATGGGATGAATCAACTCATCAAAATTCCAGCTTTGGGTATTTTTCTTGACGAGGTCAAGAATCTCATGATACCGTTTTTCAATATTTAGAATTTCAACAATGAACACTGTCTCGTGGTCAGGAATCTCTTGAATAAATTCGTCAATGTCCTTTTCATTCAGCATGGGCTTTAACTTGATGAAGAGGTCTTTGTCACAGTTACTGTATGCCTCGGCCCATAGTACCGTCTTGAATAATTCAGGATTGTTTTGGGGTGGAAAATTTTCAAGAATCCAACTACCTGCTTCATCTGGAAAATTATTAAATGCTTCTTTAGCTACCTGCGACAATTTCTCCGGATGGGTTCTGAGGTACTTGTTTAACAACTTCTCAGCAATGGAAAATCTTTCATTCATACACCGCCCAGCTAATTCATTCCATTCGGGTTCCTTACCCAACTTCTCAAAAATTTCTAACTTGAGTTCAGGAACTAGGTGTTCACTAATTTTCAGTTTACTCATTAAGTTATTCATGTGCATGGCCGTTTCCGGGGTTTCGCAAACATTAATGAGCAAAGGTTCAAAGGCTTCGAGGCCATTCATGTTTTCTTTGAAGCAGGTAAATAGAAATTCTGCTCCCAACTTTATTTCTTCGTGGCTAAAAATAACGGAACCAACCTGTTTTGTAGTTTTTTCCAAAGCAGGAAAAAAAATGCTAAGCATTACATCTAAGGAATCACCGAAAAAATCGTCAAGTTCTTCAGATTTAATCTCATGAATCGCATGGTAAAGGCTTATAAGGTTGACCAACGTTTCGCAAAGATTTCCGCAATTCACGGTCTTTTCAGCCGAAGCGAATACACTTTCAATCCACTGCTGAATCTCTTCCTCAGCAAGATTTTCTCTCACCTCATATTCCGGTTCATAACCAGTACTTCGAGGAGAATAGGAGTCCCAATCCAAATTATCAAAATCAATATTTGCGAAACTGGTCAATAGAGTCTCCTTTTCCTTTTCAACCATTGCAAGATAATCCCCAAGTCCAAGCTTTACCCTATCCGATTTCAGGGTTTTTAAGTGACCATATTTCGCGATAAATTGTTCCGCAAGAAAAGTATTTTTTTCAAGGGCGGATTTCAGAAATTCAATTTTCTCAACTTCTGAAAGTTCTAAAAATATTTTTTCTATTTCTGAATTCATGGTTGGCAATAATCTTCTTCCGTTAACAATTTGATAATCATAGATTGTGCAATTTCAACCCTTAAAACAGCCATTTTCATCTTCATCAACCAATTGCAAAAATTCTTTCAATTCTTTGACCTCTGGGCAAGGACCATAACTATGCCATTTCTGATTTGCTCGCATCCAGAACACTTTCCAGGAATTAGTTTTCCTTATGTAGGTGGTTTTCGCATAGGGCAATTCAGATAATTTTGTTGAATCCATAAACATTGGCCGGATTTCATTCAAAATTACGCTTTGTCCTTCGATGCAGTAATTGATATCGAGTTCTTTGCGAATGTGCTCAGGTGGCCTTGTCCGCTCGATATAATTTTCCATAATCTCAATGATCCCAAAGGTGTCAATAATATCGAGTGCCATTATTAATTTTGTAATTTTACCCTTTCGAATTAAACCAATACTATGCAAATTCCAAAGTACCGCTGAAGGTTTAAGGAGTAAATTATTGGTATTAGGCAGGTTAATCCCTTATGAAAAATTCTTTTATAGTTGAACCATCCAGAGTGTAATAAACGGGCCATTTTGTCGTTATGGAAATTAGAAAAAATCCTTGAGATTCTATCAGGTTCGTTATAAGTTGAAAATTTAAAAAAAGGTAATATTTTTATTACCTTTGGGTTCAATAAAAAACAATGCGCTTATTCGATTGCTGAAACGAGACGGTTGGTTTGTAATCAGGCAAACCGGAAGTCACATGATGATGAAGCATGCTGAAAAGTCAGGCCAAATTGTTGTTCCCAATCATGGAAATCAGGAAATGGGTAAGGGTTTGAAAAAAAAATATTGAAAGACGCAGGCATTAAAAATAAGTAAAATGGGAAAAATTGAAATTATTGTCGAAAAAACCAAGACGGGTTTCTCAGCTTACGCAGTAAAAATACCGGTGGCTACAACCGGGAAAACACTTGAAGAGTTAAAAGAGAATATTTTGGAAGCACTGAACCTTTATTTTGAAACGGAAGGTAGTCCTGTAAAAGATTCACAGTTGAAAATCTTACTCGACCTACCTCAATTTTTTGAATTTTACAGAGTGATAAATGTAAAAGCGCTTTCAGATAGGATAGGCATGAATCAAAGTCTGCTCGCACAATATATAAAGGGAAATAAAAAACCATCGTCCGCACAAACCACCCGCATCTTGAATGGGATTCAGAAATTAGGAAAAGAATTGCAGGAGATTAGGTTTTTGCTTTAATTGAAATCCCCTTCCAGCCTCAGTAAAAATTTAAGCATATTCGCAACGTGAAGAAACCCTATTTCATTGGCATTTCCGGAGGTAGCGCCTCAGGGAAAACTTTTTTGCTAAAGCAATTGTTGGAAAGGTATCCAACCGAAAAGCTGACCCTCATCAGTCAGGACAACTACTATTTTCCGCATGAAGTGCAGAATCGGGATGAAGAGGGCGAAATTAATTTTGACCATCCGGATTCGGTTGATTTAGATTCACTGGTGACTGATTTAAAAAAATTAAGCGCGGGTGAAACCCTCAATTTAAAAGAATACACATTTGGAAATACTGGGTTAAAGGCAAAAACAATTCAATATGCCCCTGCTCCTATTATGTTGGTTGAAGGCTTGTTTGTATTTTACAAGAAAGAAATTGCAGATCAACTTGCCTTAAAAGTTTTTGTGGATGCAGAAGAGCATATTAAACTTTCTCGCAGAATAAAAAGAGATTTTGAGGAAAGAGCCTATGGTTTAGAGGAAGTGCTCATACGCTACGAATCGCACGTAATTCCGATGTACAAAAAATATGTAGCGCCCTACAAAGAGCAATGTGATATTATCATTCCCAATAATTTTCACATGCAAAAAGCAACGGAAGTGCTTTGCGATCATATCGACAAGGTCTTGTCAGACCAGCCGTAAAGGCAGTTCATACTTTTGAGAAAGTTCATGCATTCTCAACATAAACGCTTTTTGGTAAAAGCCCGGCAGGTAATCTGATTTCCCGAATAATCGCATATACTTTTCTTCTAAATGCGGAAAATGTTTGGAAACCGCACGCATAACCATGGGCTTGCTATCCCCTCTTTCGGTGCCAAATAAGGTAAGCCCGGCAGGAAAAAGATAACTGGCGCCCGCCTCCTTAAAAACCTTAAAATACTGTTCTAAATGCTCACGTGTATCGCTAATCCATGGCAATAGCGGCATAAGACTTACCCCTGTTAAAAATCCTGCATCGGCAGTGTTTTTTAAAGCCGCTAAGCGAAGGGAAGGAAGAGGCGCCCCGGGCTCAAATATTTTTCCAATTACATCGTCAAGGGTTGAAAATGAAAAGGAAATGATGGCGCCCCGACCCGGTTTTTCTTTGAATGCAATGGGCAAAAGGCTATGAGAATCAATTTTTTCCAACAAATCAAAATCCCGGCTTATCATGGGAGATTTTGTGATAACATGAACCGGAAACTTATATTTATTCAAAAGTTCAAGGGCGCCTCTGCTTAGTTTTTGTTCAACTTCGAAATGCAAATAAGGGTCGGTAGCAGAGCCTAATACGACATATCCAACGTCTTTTTTCTTTGCACGGCTAATTAATTGTTTCTCGAGAATCGGAAGAAAATTTTCTTTTACCGAAACAGAATCGGCCATATTCTCACCGTATTTACTGCCTCTTATATAGCAATACAGGCAATTAAAGGAACATCCACTATACGGATTTAAAGTATAAGCGTCGAGGAACCAGGAATCCGTTTGTTTTTTTTTGTTAAGAACGGTTCTTACTTTTTGAGATTTTGGGATCATCCTATTTCGGTTTAGAATCCCAGGGGTTTCCGGCTTCTTTCTTAAAGTGATTCAACACGATTCTATCCATTAAACCCGGAAACCATTTATTTAGAAATACCGTTAATTTTCCTTGCATTCCTAACACAATCGAACGCTTTCTTTTGCGCACGGCTTCAAAAATATGAGCCGCTACGACATCGGGCTGCATTATTTTTCCTTCATTTAAAGGACTCTCCCCTTGAATAGAACCATCAGCAGTTCGTGCCACATTTCGAATATTTGAAGCGGTAAAACCGGGGCAAGCCGTAAGCACGTTCACGCCTGATTCTAAAAGTTCGGTACGCAAAGACTCAAGAAAACCTTGCATGGCAAACTTGCTTGCAGAATACCCTGTGCGACAGGGAAGTCCTCTAAATCCTGCTATGGAGGAAATGCCCACAATGGTTCCTTTTGATTTCAGCAAGTAAGGCATTGCAAAATGGGTTGTATACACCATTCCCCAAAAATTAATCTGCATGACCTCTTCAATTACTTCAAGTTTTACATCTTGAAAAAGCGCGCGCATAGAAATGCCGGCATTATTTATTAATACATCGAGACGACCAAATGAATGAATCGTTTCTGAAATTGATTTCTCTGCATCCTCCTTTTTTGAAGCATCGGCTTGAATGCAAAGTGCAACTCCCTTTTTCGCTTCAATTTCTCCTGCAACCATGTTGAGTGAATCCAAATTTCGGCCTGTGATAGCAACCCTATAACCCTGTTGTGCGAAATGTAGGGCTAAGGCCCTCCCAATTCCAGATGAGCCACCCGTTATCAGTACTACTTTTTCATTCACAAGTCGAAAATAGCATTTGTCGTGGGCCCATCCTTAATAAATCTCAAAACCAGAAAAGAAACTTTTTCAAGAGAGAATAAAATGCTTTTTCCTTTTCTTAAATTGTGCCGTGGCAAAAGCGAATGCATCTGAAAAAGATCCGGAATACAAGGGCAAACTACTTCGTTTGTTTCGTGAAATCATGCTTTTACACAATAGTGCAGGCGGATATACAGCCAAAGAACTGGCAGAAAAAGTGGGCGCCTCATGGCGAACGGTGTATCGTGATATTCAATTGTTGGGGGAAGTTGGTTTTTTTACTGAAGAAATTGATAGAGGGCGATTTGTCATTCGCGGCGCAGATAAGGAATTGAGAAAATTTGAAAAGAATTTGCAATTCACCCCGGTTGAAGCCGGAATGCTTTCTCAGGCTGTGAGTTCGATTCCCGAAGGAAACCCAATTAAAAAAAACATTCTAGCTAAACTACTTTCCTTTTCAGGAATGGACGATATTCTCAAAACCATTATAAAGGCAGACATTTCCCGAAATTTCGAACTTCTTGCGCGGGCAATGCGAGAAAAAAAACAAGTCGTTTTGGTCAATTATGCATCCTCTCATTCCGGAAGCATTCGCAATCGAACGGTTGAGCCCTATCAATTTTCAAGTGACTCAACTTTTCTCAAGGCATTTGACCCTGATTCTTTAAGCAACAAAACCTTTAAAGTCGAGCGCATTGAAGAAGTCATCATTACATCTCAGTCATGGAAATATGAGAACAAACAGGAAAGGGAACAAGAAACCGACATTTTTGGATTTAATGGAGAGGCAGAAACCTGGCTCAAGTTGAGGCTTTCCCTGCGTGCCGCAAATTTGATAAAAGAGGAAAATCCGGGTAGTCATGAATTTTTGAGTCGAGAAAGTGCCAAAGATTATTTGTTTGAAGGCCCGGTGCGCAGTTTTGCAGGGGTAGGCCGTTTTGTTTTGAGTTTATTAGATGAGGTTGAGATTGTTGGGCCTGAAAAGTTTAAGGAGTTCATCGAGAAAAAAATAAAAGAAAGAAGAATTTAATCTTTTCCTTAACGATTGCCACAAGATGGCAATCACCGTCTGCTATTTTGAATAAAATAAGTAGATTATGAAAAATTACTCACTTTTAAGCCCTTTTTTCTGTGATTGCAGCGGAAAAATCGTGCAGACTAAAGGCGAAACTTGTGAAATCTGCAATGGAAACCTCCCGTTGTTGGAAGACACTTTAGCTGAAATTTTGCCGGAAAGTCGTTTCGATGAAGATTATTTTGAGGAATTGGAGCGGTATTTCGAATCTCGCCCGATTGCGGCATAAAGGGCCTTTTAGGAATAAAAAGCTACATTTGGCCAGGATTTGGCTACATGCGGGCATTTTTTCAGAAAATATTCATCCTCGTTTTCCTCATTTACTTGGGATATTCCCTTTGGGCCACCTTTTATTACGACCCAAACCCTAAAAACGTAGAAACTGCCCTTGAAAAGTGGAAAAAAGTGCCCTTAGACCTCGATTCCCTTCAATCCGGGGATTTGGTGCTGAGACATGGCAAGGGGTTTATCAGTGATTTGCTGATTGCCTTTAATAATGAGGAGAAAAAGTACTCCCATTCGGGGCTTATTCACCGCGAAGGAAAAAAATTATTCGTGTATAACTCTATTGGAGGGGAGTCCAGAGAGAGCAATAAGATGCTAAAAGAGCGATTTGAGATTTTTGTTCACCCGGATATTGCCTTTGACTTTGGAATTTTCAGATACGATATGCCTGAAAATCAATTGATTAGCTTAGACAGCCTTTTGGGGGCCTATTTTCAGTCGGGTTTAGAGTTCGATATGGACTTTGATATGTACAGTGAGGATAAAATGTACTGTTCAGAAATGATTTACAAGGCGATTCTGCTTGTAACAAAGGATAAGAATTATTTACCTTTGTCGCGCATTCAGGGGAAACCCTACGTTGCGATTGACGATTTGTATCTTAATTCCCATTGTAAACAAATACTCGAGTACAATTATGACTAGAATTCTTAAAATCTCTGCCATTGCCATGTTTTCTATGGTAATCCTTTGGGCCTGCGGCGGCGGAGGAGCAACACCTAAAGATGTAGCTAAATCTTTTTTAGAGGCTATGGAAGCAGGAGATTCGACAAAAGCTCAATCTTTTGCCACTGAAGCTACTAAAAAGCAATTGACCAGCTATTTTGCCTTGACCAAAGAAGCCACAAAACGTAAAGTGGAAATCGTTGGCGAGCCTAAAATGGATGGCGAAACCAAAGCTGATGTTACTTACAAACTCGGCGATGACGCAAAAGAGAAAACCCTAAAACTCGTTAAAGACGGCGAAGCTTGGAAAGCTGAGTGGTCTAAAATGGGCGACATGGGCGGAATGGGCGACATGATGAAAGAAGCCGCTGGTGAAATGGGCGACGCCGTTGAAGGCGCTGTTGATGGAGCCGTAGAAGGTGCAGAAAAAGCTGAAGGCGAAGATAAAGCCGAAGGCGAGCACAAAGAAGGCGACGGTCACGGTCACTAATTCGATTGTTACAATCATAAAAAAGGGCCCATTGGGCCCTTTTTCTTTTTTATTCTATCTCCTTAAGGAACCAATACCGATATTAAATCAACCTTGGTAATGATCCCTGATAGTTTATCATTTTCCTGAACCAAAACGGCTGCATTATCTCTATTAATCATTTTAGAAATTACATCAATTCTAGTACTGGACAAAACATAAGGGAAAGGGTCTCCCATTGCAATACTTACCGCCGCTGTTTTGAGTGAAGGGTCATCCAAAATCGTATTCAAAACGCGTGACTCATTTATGGAGCCCACGATTTTTCCGTTTAATTGAACGGCAATTTGAGAAATGTCTTTACTGCGCATTAGATGAATAGCGTCTTCTAATGTATCGGTTGGTTTTAGGGTTATTACTTCTTCTGACGTTTTTTTCTTAGCCAAAATATCGGCTGCGGTGAGCATGTTGCCTGCATCTATAAATTTGTGGTCGCTCATCCAGGCGTCATTAAATATTTTTCCAAGGTAGCGTGTGCCGTGGTCAGGCAAAATCACCACAACCACATTCTCTCTACCTAAATCACGTGCATATTCCAATGCGCCATGAACAGCCGTTCCGCTACTCCATCCCACAAAAAGCCCTTCCAATCTCGCCAACTTTCTCGCCATGATCGCACCGTCTTTGTCGGTTACTTTCAGAATTTTATCGACCACAGACATGTCTGTATTCTTGGGAATAATATCCTCCCCGATTCCTTCGGTTAAATAGGAATAAATTTCTTTTTCATCGAATTCTCCTGTTTCGTGCAGCTTTTTAAATACCGAACCATAGGTATCAATTCCAATAATTTTTATGGCGGGATTTTTTCCTTTTAAGAATTTCGCAATTCCTGTAATGGTTCCACAGGTTCCCATCCCGGCAACGAGATGGGTAATTTTACCTTCGGTTTGTTCCCAAATTTCAGGGCCGGTGCTTTCAAAATGCGCCTCCTGATTGGAAAGATTATCGTATTGATTTGGATAATATGAATTAGGAATATCTTTAGATAACCTTCTTGCAACTGAATAATAAGAACGAGGATCATCTGGCGCAACTGCCGTTGGGGTTACCACAACTTCAGCTCCCATCGCACGCAGAATATCCATCTTTTCCTTGCTCTGTTTATCGGGCATAGTAAAAATGCAGCGATAACCCCGAACCGATGCGGCGATCGCCAAACCCATTCCGGTATTTCCTGAAGTTCCTTCAATTATCGTTCCCCCGGGCTTCAAAATTCCTGCCCGTTCCGCATCCTCTATCATCTTTATTCCAATCCGATCTTTAATGCTGTTACCCGGATTGAAGTATTCAACTTTTGCTAAAATGGTTGCTTTTACCTGAGCGGTCGTCGCATTCAAACGAACCAAAGGTGTATTGCCAACACACTCCAAAATATTATTGTTCCACATAGAAATAAATTAGGGGAGCAAATTAGAAAGAAACAAAGGCTTTGAAAACCCTTATTCTTGTGTAGGCAGGGAATATCTTATGATAACCTCTTCTCCACCCGATTCATTTTCTAACATTAGGTAGGCCCTGGCCTTTTTTGACAAGCGAATGAGATACGGGTCTCCCGATTTTGATAATTCCAAAATCTCGACCGTTACCACCTGCTTACTGTTCGGATTTTCTACCCTTACCAAAGTTCCAACCGGAATTAAAGGATGCGTGGCATAAAATTTTTTGTTTGAATGCTCATCTGAAATCAATAATCCTGAGCGCCCCACCTCTTTTGTTTTATAAATTTCCTTTCCTGAAAAAGGCTCCTTCCACTTTTCAGCAAGCGAGCCCGGAGGTAAAACCACCTTTCGTTGAATCGCTACTTCCTCTGCTTCCCCTTTTAAAATGATGGATTCCTGTGCAACCTTATTTTCACTATCCGCTGAAACAAGGGGTTCTTGAAGGGTTTGTGTAATTTCTATTGGAGTTGAAATTGGCTTGCCATTTTCACTTGTTTTTAAACCTTCACCTTTTTCAATTTTGGTTTCTATTTTGGAAACCACGGCTTCTTCTACTTTTGGGGCAGGAGAATCAATAGTTTTAATCGGATTTTCTGTTGGTCTTTCAGGCGGGAGAATCGTTTCTCTCTTTTGCACGATAGGTTCAATCTTTTCCAATTTAGAATCTAAATTGGATTCAGGATGTTTCACAAGAATCCAACTGTCTGCTTTTACGTTATCCAAAAAGAGACCATTCCATTCCCGTAATTCATTTACCGTTACTGAATATTTATGTGATAATGAATATAAAGTTTCTCCTTTTCGCACCCAGTGGTGAGCTGAGGAATCTTGCACCACCTTTTCAGGCAAAGGAGCAACTTTTGCCTCTTCTGCTATTCTGGGTACGGTTTTTTCAGCTTTTTCAACATTAGAAATTGTTTTCTCAACCGGTAGGGAAAGCCCTTTTTCAATTTTGCTTGAATCCGTTTTTGAAAGGCTGGGTTGAATGGGGACAGCCCCTTCTGCTGCGGGTATTTTTAATTTCCGGCCCAGTTTGAGGTCATTATTGACCAATCCATTTATTGACTTTATCTCCTCAACCGAAATTTTATATTGCTTTGAAATCGAGAACAAGGTTTGGCCGGATTCAACAATGTGAATTCTCATTTTTTCCGGTGCGCTTGTTTCCTCAGGGTTTGTTTTAGCAGGGGAAATCGAAACTGCTTTTTCAGAAATCACTGCTGGTTTTGGTGGTGATTTCACCGGCACTTTCTCAGGTGAAACGCTCACTTTAGATTGGGGAGTCACCTCTCCTTTTGCAGAAGTTGGAACCGGTTTAGATTGCGGATTTACCGGCGGCCCCGGTTTCGGTGTTTGGGTTACAGCCACTTTTTCGGGTGGGGCTATGGGCTTAGCTTTCTCTGCATTTTGTGAAGATGCATAGTCATTCAAAGAAAGATTGGCTTTTATATTTTTAGCCGGAACCAATAATTCTTGTCCGACGGTGAGCGCATTCGTTCTCAAATCATTTGCATCGACAATGGCAATCGCACTACATTGGTAACGCCTAGAAAGCAGGGTAATGGTTTCTCCCTTGTCCACGCGATGCAGTACGTAAACTTTACCTTCTTTAACTTTTATCCCTAATGAATCGGGCGGAAAAATCGGAGCAGAAAAAAGTAGCGTTCCGCTCATGGGAATAAAAACGAAAAGGAGCAGATGTCTGAAAAAATGCATTATTCAAAATTGCACCCTATACGGCAAGCAGGCAATTTGGGATATCCTCTTTTTGCCTATACCATCTTTAATTGTGGACAAAAGGCCCCTATTCGACCTCTTTAATAGGAAATGACTCCCGAAAAAGGAGAAAAAAGCAAATTCCAATTTGCCGCTCGAGCATAGATTCGACCAAAAATGAAAAGATAATAGCAAGACAAAATAGAATTAAAAACGAATTCCCGGTTTTAAAACCTCTCCAAAGCGGAACTCCCAAAAGGCCTAACAAAATGAAACCGCCAAAAATACCGGAAGCAGCTAGATTTTCTAAAAACTGATTATGAGGCGTAATCATATTTTTGAGTAACAATTGGCTTCCAATCTCATCATACCCTCTAATCATATGCTTTTCCATTTCGGCTCCCCCCCAGCCCAAGAGAGGTTTTTGCTTGAATAAATTCCATGAAACCCTCCACGCGACAACACGGGTTCCGATAGATTGGAAATTTGGATTTCCATTCTGCCACGATTGATTCACATCTGCAATTGTATTTTCAACCCTTCGGTTCACAGAGGGAATCATTTGCCAAACAAGTAATGGCATCACGGCACAAATGAGAAAAAAACCTGCTACAAGGCGCAGATTTCCATTTTTGAGCAAGCTCCAAAAACACCAAATAAATATTGCACCATAAAAAGCGAGAATTCCGGTTCGTGCCGCTAAAATGTGAAGGGTGGCAAAACAAATACTGACCATACAGCCATAAAGAACCCTAAGCCTTCCCTTTTTTTCATCACTTAGAAATAAATAAGAAGCAGAAAAAATGGCCATGCAAAGCATTACACTAAAATAAATATGACTCTGATTGGGAATAACCGGTACCGGTTTCGAGTGCAAAATATTGGCATGTATTTCTCCAATATTCAAAAAATAATTTGTCGAGGTGAGAATAGCGACTACGGAAATCGATAGGGAAAATAGAAAGAGCAACATTCTCCATTCCCATTTTTTTAAACCGTGCATAGCTGCCAAACAAAGCGGAAATGCTAAAAAAGGTAATTTGAGTTTCAGGAATACCCAAGCTTCATCAGCATCGTTTGCCTGAAAAAATGAAAGTATAGCAAGGGCAAAACAGCCTAAACTAAACAAGGCGCTTGCCTTGTTTTTTAGTAATTCGGGTAGCCAGTGTTTTGGGTTTCCTGCAAAAAGAATTGAAAAGCCGACGATCAAGGTTCCTATACTTACCATTGCCCTAGACCAAGGTAATGCTAGCGCAACCAAAAAAAGGCCCAGAATGGCCAATCCTCTATAATTCAAATAGGTTTTTACTTCAATCAAATCGGGAAATTAAGAATCATGCTCCCAATTTGCGGAATTTTAAGGAATGACAGAAGGGATGCATTCTTTTTTACCCTATTGGCACCAAATAAAATAGATAATCAAGTTGATTCACCGACTCCACCGAAATAAAAAAGGAAAACAAGGCGAGACAATCTAAAATTGAGGGGAACAAACAGTAAAACTAAAATGCAGGTTGCACCCACCAAAATCCAAGGATTTTCAATTGGAAAAAGATATCCAAAAACCAGAAGTCCGACCGCTATTACGGCAACATTCAAAATATAGGAAATAAACATAGCGCCGTAGTAAAAACCAGGTTCAATTACAAAATCTTGTTTGCAAACTTTACACTCGTCATCCATTTTATGAAAGGACTTAAGATTTGCGAAAGAATAGGAAAAGACTTTTCCCTTTTTACAACGCGGACATTGATTCAATAATATAGAACGCAAGGGAAAGAAAAAATTAGGGAGTTAATCCGTTTGTCTCAAGCAACGCATCTTTTGCTTTCTTCTTTTTGTAATGGATAAAAACCATGAGAGCGACAAAGCCTATACAAAGATAGGGCAATACAAATAAATATAAAATCCCGGTATTTAAACCTTTTGCGGTATTCACGGTACTTCCCCCCACCCCTGATTCACTTTCAACAGCTGCTTTGCACATGGGGCATTGCGCGACGGTGAGTGAAATCCAACCGAATAATAAAAGCGAGAAAACTATAATTCTTAAAAATACCCGTTTCATAATTCGCCTAAAGAAGGATTGAAAGGATGAGCCATAAGGTACACAATCACGCCCGTAATCGCAACATACAACCATATAGGAAATGCAATTCTTGCAATTTTCTTGTGTTTCAATGTTTCAACAGGACGGCTACCTAAATCGGTTTGAGCACCCCGGTAAAAAGTTAATAAGACCAAGGGAACCACGGCTACCGATAGCAAAATATGACTAAAAAGAATGAAAAAATAAATGCTGCGAATCAGTCCCTTACCATTGTAGGTCACATGGCCCGGACCGGAATGATAGATGATATAGGAAATCAAAAAAAGAATCGAAAGAAAAAAAGCAGAAATGACAAAGGTTCGATGCCATTTCACTTTTCCATTTTTAATTGAAAACAAAGCTAAAATGAGGAGAAAAGTTACGCCAGAATTTAGGCAGGCATTAAACGCAGGAAGAAAGGAAAAGGGAATTCTCCCCTCATCTTTTGCACTCGGTAGAAAAAACAAAAAGCCAATTAAAATCGGAACGAGAACAGAAACGAAACCAATAATTGGAAGAATATAACGGTCATTCCTTTTCACGGTACTCCAACATGAGAACTCTTAATTCTTCTTGCAATAATTTCATGTCTGATGGATTTGTACCATCGATAAATCGGTCTCCTTTTCTGATTCTACCTTCTTTGTCAATCAAGCGCAAATGTTGGTCGTGCAAGAAAATTGGTACACCGGCAGAATCAAGAATATCTGCCTGGAAAAAGAATGCATCCATCGCAAGTTTATATAATTCCGTTTTATCGCCGGTTATGAAATACCAACGCGTTGGGTCTGCACTATACAAATCAGCATATTCTTTTAACCTCGGTACCGAATCATTTGTGGGGTCAACTGAAATAGAGAGGTACTTAATTTCCGGATATTGGGCCGTATAAAAGTGCATTTCTGCCATTGCAGCACTAAGTTTTGGGCATGGCCCTTTACAAAAGGAGAAAAAAACATCGGCAATAAAAATATGCCCCCGAAGCGAATCCCAGGTCAACGTATCGCCATTTTGATTTGCAAACCGAAAATTAGGGTACGCAGAAAACACATTATGGTAAATGGTGTCAACCCCACCTTGTGCATTGGGCACCGGGGTTTTTGAACCTATGATTTCAAGCTTTTTGAAATTATGTTTGGAAAGGAAAAGGTAAAACCAAACAATAAAAGGTAAAACGAGAAGTGCAAAAAGGAACAGAAGTCCTTTAGTTTTACTCATTAATGACTGAGGAACTTAAACCAACCGTCAATATACCATACCCCTTCAACCAACATGGCAACGAGAAACCACATGAGGAATGCCAAAGGTAGCAAAACGGTATATACTAAACTTTTTACCTCATCTTTCATGTGCATGAAATATCCCACGATATAAAATGCTTTAACCACCGTCATCACAATAAAAACAAGGTTTCGAGAAAAACCCCGCTCCATTGTAAATGCGATAACAAATTCGAGTGCGGTAATTGCAAAAAGAATAAAGAAAACGGTCCAAATTCTTTTGCGGGCCTCAGGGCCAGCTAAATGTGCGTGATCATCGTGTCCGTGTGACATATACTTCTAATTATACGAGGTAAAAGAAGGTAAAAACAAAAACCCAAACCAAATCTACAAAGTGCCAATAAAGGCCGACTTTTTCAACCATTTCATAATGGCCACGTTCTTCATAAACACCTTTGTTTACGTTGATATAAATCAGCAGATTAATGACCACGCCTGAAAGCACGTGACTGCCATGAAAACCTGTGATAAAAAAGAAAAGATTGGCAAAAATTGGATTCTCTGTGTATTCATTCACTTGAAGATTGGCACCGTACACAGCCACATCCTTTACCCATTCCCCATCAATAAAAGCAACCGGCCAAACCTTACCTGCATGTGTGCCTACAATAAAATTGTACCACTCATATCCCTGGCAAAGCACGAATGCTGCTCCACCAATAATGGTGAGCACCATGTAATATGAAACTTGTTTTTTATCCATACGGTGACCGGCCTCAACCGCAAGTACCATGGTAACCGATGAGAAAATAAGAATGAATGTCATAAGACCCACAAATGCCAAAGGCGGATGGGCACCAAAAACTTCGGTTACGATCGGGAAGTGCGTAAAGA
>JAYSVQ010000338.1:0-1645 GCA_043718485.1 Bacteroidota bacterium | reverse complement strand
ACAAATCCAGCGCAAAGGAGGGGCACTTTCTCACTCACTCTCGTTCTCAAACTTGGTCTGTAACGAAAAAACCACCCCTTTTCCCCTCCTTATCCCGCGCACAAATCCAGCGCAAAGGAGGGGCACTTTGAGGACCAAACATTTAAATCGGAGATTTTCGAAAATCAATATTGGTCTTTCAATATTTCAAGAAGCAATTTTCAATTTATGCTCTTTGTCTGCGGCAAAAGTTAAACAGGCATTAATTATTTCCTCATTCAATTCTTCAAAATCGCGGTGTATCTCTTGCTTTGTCATTCCATTAGCCAACCAATTCAAAACATCATAAACCGAAATTCGGGTTCCCTTAATGGAGGGCTTACCAAATCGCTTATCAGGTCTGATTTCTAAATATTGCTGGTAACCCATATTGCAAATATAATAAAATTCTGAAATTGAGTGCCCTCGATTTAGGGAAACCAGCCCTATCCCAATCAAGGAGGACGAGAGTGAGGACGAGTGAGTGAAAACATTCAAATTGTTACAAAGAAGTGCAATTCCACTGTGCTTGGTGTTTTTGGTAGCGTGCAACAACCAGCGATGCATTCACGGGTTTAGGTGAAACTCTTGCCTATTGAGGAGATTCGTCTTTGTGATTCACAAAATATTTCTACATTTAGAGCATAAAAGTAAAATAGTATGAGAGAAGCAATGTTAATCATTCACTTTATTGGCTTAGCCATGGGCTTGGGTACAAGCTTTGCACATATGTTTTTAGCCATAGGAAGTGCAAAAATGGAAAAGGATGAGCGCCTGAAATTTGTTCTGAATTCATTTTCCATTAGCCGCATGGGCCAGATTGGTTTGGTATTGTTGGTCGTTTCGGGTGGGTATTTAATGACACCGCATTGGAAGCAATTAACGGCCATGCCCTTGCTTATGGCAAAATTGGCTTTGGTGCTGATTTTAGCTGGATTAATAGGGTACATTACATCCATTGCAAAAAAGGCAAAAAAGGGTGACACAGAGGCGCACCTGAATAGGATTAAGCCTTTTGGTCAATTAACATTACTCATCGCACTTACTATCGTGGTGTTGGCGGTTCTCGTTTTTCGTTGATTGGGTTTTCTTTTTTCAGGGAAGGTTTTCCATTCAAATGAAAAGGGCATTCAGATACATGGAAAGGGGAATTCTTAATGCTTTCCTTCCTACCTCCATTTAGCAAATAAAAGCCTTTTTAGAGAAGTTGTGCTTTCTTTCATGCCCAAAGATGAAATTGGCTTGTGTCAAATGCATTCGCCTTTTTCAGCAAAAGGTTTTCTCCTTATCCGTTCACCCTTACCTTTGCAGCCATGAAATTGGAAAATGACCAATACTGCATAGGCGCAATTCCTGTGACCGAAATTTGTAAAGAATTTGATACCCCTTTGTATGTTTACGATGCAGAGAAAATTCAAAGCCAATACAAAACCTTAGTCTCTTCTTTTCCGGGTGTAAAACTTAAAATTAAATATGCCTGCAAGGCCAATACAAATCTGGCCATATTGAAATTGCTGCGTGCATCAGGTTCGGGGCTTGATGTAGTCTCTATTCAAGAAGCGATGATTGGCCTGAAAGCCGGTTTCAGTGCAAGCGAAATCTTGTTTACGCCCAATTGTGTTTCTAT
>JAYSVQ010000337.1:0-4697 GCA_043718485.1 Bacteroidota bacterium | reverse complement strand
TTTTTTTCTAAATAATAGGGGGCTTTTCTTTGTGAGTAATAAAGGCCAAAATGTGGCTGATTTTGGATATAAAATTGAATTGGCAGATGTTCGTCCTGTTTGTATTGAAACGTTTGAAGGAGAAATTTTCCTTGGTTCTAACGATGGACTTTTTATTTACAAAAATGGCAGATTAAAAAGATCTAATGACAAATTTCTTAAAGGCGGCCTTTCAATTTCACAAATTGAGGCAGGAGAAAAGGGCGTTATTTTATTTTCAGACAGAATGGGGATTTTTTGGTTTGACAAAAAAAAGTGGTCGCCAATTATTTTAAATAGCTTTTCCGGTCATTTGAAAACATTAAAGATTTCGAATGTCTTCAAAGGCTCAGTTCTAGTTGGTACAAATGCGGGAATATTTAAGATTCAGTTTAATGAATCTCCATTTAGCATAATTAGTTTCAAAAAAATTGATCAAACTCCAAAGGGATTAATTACCCTGAGAATTTCTCTGAATGGAATTCTTGTCGCAAGCAATGAAGGGATTAGTTTATACCCTCTTAATCATGAAGAAAGAGCGATAAAACCTCCGCCTATTCTTGTCACTAAATTTTATAATGGGGATTTAATTCTCAATAGGCCAAATAAAATCGTTGTTCCTTTTTCAAAAAATAATTACAAGTTCGATTTTTTGCAACTTGATTTTCGTGCATTAGGGAAAATTCAATACCAGTACAAATTAGAAGGCTATTCTGATGAATGGGTATCAACCAATAAGACATTTGCCGAGTTTCCCGCTTTGAGTCCTGGAAATTATACATTTGAAGTAAGAGAACATTCATTTATTAATCAAAAAAGCCAAATTTATTTTAAAGTTGACCTTTGGGTAACTCCTCTTTGGTATCAAACTTTGTTATTCAAGGCGGTTTTTTGCCTTATGGTCATTTTGTTGGTTTTGATCTCCTTTTCTATTAGATATCGACGATTAAAAGTCAAAAATGAATTAGAAAAGAGAATTACTGAATTAAGAATCCAAGCCCTTTCTCTTCAAATGAACCCTCATTTCATTTTTAATTCTTTAAATTCTATCCACCACTTTATTTCCATTAATGACAAAGAAACGGCCAGAGCTTATTTGAATAATTTTGGAAAACTAGTACGGGGGTTGTTGGAAAAATCTATGGAATCTGAGGTTTCATTTAGAGATGAACTTGAGTTGTTGGAAGTTTATTTGTCTCTTGAGAAATTAAGAATGGGTGAAAGGTTGAAAATCCAATTTTACGTTGATGAGGAGTTAACTAAAATGGATTATTTTATTCCTCCTATGCTGATGCAACCTTTTGTTGAAAACGCCCTTTGGCATGGATTAGGTAAACGTGGAGGAGTTTTAATTATTAATTTACATAAAGAAGAATTATTTTTGAAATGTGAAATTGAGGACAATGGTATAGGCAGAGCAGTGGCTCAAAGAAATCAAAAAGGGGAAAAACGAAAAAGTATTAGTTCTTCTTCTATTGAAGAGCGCCTTAAGTTGTTAAATAGCGAACGAAAATTTGCTAAAAGTGTTGAAATTAGAGATCTCTATGATTTAAACGGCAATCCTTGTGGTACTTGTGTTGTATTGTGGATTCCACTTTTTACTCATTAAAATTATTTGTTATATTTTTTCTTGCTAATTTTCGCTAGTGAGAATTCTATCAATTATCGGCGCACGGCCTCAATTTATTAAAGCCTCGGCCATGAGTCGTGCATTTGCTGTTTACTTAAATGACGAAGTTTCGGATTTCATTTTGCATACAGGCCAACATTATGATGATGATTTGTCCGAAATTTTTTTTTCAGAAATGGGAATTCCGCAGCCTGCATTTCGTTTATCCATTGGTTCCCTTAGCCACGCCAGGCAGACTGCAAAAATGATGGAAGGGATTGAAGATGCGATCGAGACGATTGAGCCTACCGCGGTTTTAGTTTATGGAGACACAAATTCTACGCTTTCAGGCGCCTTGGCTGCAGCTAAAATGAATATCCCAATAGTTCATGTTGAAGCCGGTTTAAGGTCTTTTAACCGAAAAATGCCAGAAGAAATTAATCGAGTTTTAACGGATCATGTTTCTACATTACTATTTTCTCCTACTCAGACAGGGATTGATAATTTGATTAAAGAAGGCTTCTCTTTAAATACCAAATTCCCTTATTCTTCAGATCAGCCAGGCATATTTCTTTCAGGGGATGTGATGTTTGATAACACTGTTTTTTTTTCTAAAGAATCAGAAGCGCTTGGGAGGGTTGCAAACAAATGGATTATTTCGGACCAACCTTATTTTTTAGCGACGATTCATCGAACAAATAATACAGATAATCTTGAAAGGTTATTAAGTATCTTCATGGGTTTAGAAAAGGTTTCGAAAGAATTGGATCGTTATATTATTATTCCTTTGCATCCAAGAACAAAAAAGGCTTTGGGTTTTATTTCTGAATCAGAGAAAATTTTTAAGCGAACACCAAAAATTGTTTTAATTCCACCTGCATCTTTCTTGGAAATGTTCAACTTAGAAAGCCATTCTGAAATGATTTTCACCGACTCTGGAGGTGTTCAAAAGGAAGCTTACGTACTCAATAAGCCGTGTGTAGTTTTAAGAGAGGAAACCGAATGGGTTGAACTTTTGAAAACCAATGCGTGTAAATTAGCGGATGCAAATCCTGAAAAAATTCTAACCGAAAGTCTTTATTTGTTTAATAACAAGAATTTGAATTTCCCCTTGTTGTTTGGCAATGGAAATGCCTCCCAGTTTATTGCAGAGAAAATGTTTCAGAATTTTTCATGATTACTTTTAAATCTCGTTTAGCATAAATTCGGTCAATAATTTCAACGATTTTTAAGCCTTCCAGGGCATTGGTGGTTATAGTACCTTTCCCTGCCAAAGTTTCAATCACATTTTCAAAAATGTAATGATGATTGGCGGCACTTCCTTTATAAGGTCCATAATCATTTGGCGGATTCGAAGGTTTAAGTTCAGGCATTACATAACCGTCGATATTGCAGGTTTCAACTTTGTCCATGTATTGTCCACCGACTTTTATCGTTCCTTTTTCTCCTATAATAGTAATTGAACTTTCTAAATTTTTGTCCCAAACGGAGGTCGAGTAATTAAAGCTACCTATACCTCCCTGAATAAATCGAAAGTTTACAAATCCGGAATCTTCAAATTCCGTCGAATGGGCATGATTAAAACATTCGAATTTTGCGTCTATATCTTTTATATCGCCAAAAAGCCAATACATAATATCCATAAAATGACTAAATTGAGTAAACAATGGCCCGCCATCTTTTTCTAATGTCCCTTTCCAGTGCCCTTTTTTGTAGTACCTGTCATCACGGTTCCAATAACAATTCACCTGAACTAGAAAAATTTTTCCAAGCAATTTTTGGTCTACAACAGATTTAAGCCATTCTGATGGAGGGCTATACCTGTTTTGCATTACACAGAATACCTGACAGGACATTTGAAGGGATTTAAAAAGAACCTCTTCGCATTCGGCCTTGGAAAGGCCCATTGGTTTTTCAATTACGACATGCTTTTTGTGGTTAAGGGCCAAAAGGGCATGGGCGGCGTGAACTCCGTTTGGGGTGCAAACACATACAACGTGTACATCAGAACTTTTAGCAAGCATCTCCTCTGGGCTCTCAAAGAATTGAACATTGAATTTTTCGGAGGCCGTTTTTTTTGTTTGGTCAATGTCACAAACTGAAACTAAATTACATTCTGGGTGGCCTGAAATGATTTCTGCATGCCTTTGCCCAATGTATCCGAATCCGATAATGGAAAAATTTATCATAATTGTCGAAAGAGACCTGAAAATTAGAGCCATTCTTTTCTATTTCAAAATCCGCAATTGCAAAATGAGTTGTAATTTCAGCCTTAGAATTTATGTGTGGAATAAACGCCATTTTTAGTAGGGAATTAGAGATTTTTCCATCTTGGATTCAGACCATGAACTCAGCGATTAGCCATCGAGGGCCAGATGATGAAGGTTTTTGGGCTATGGATGAGCTCAATAGCGGAAAATTTTATTCAGGGAAGGACAGTTTTTCTAAGAGCACGGACTTAAGAACTTCTTCCTCCAAGCAATCTGTTTTTTTAGGTCATCGGAGACTTTCAATTTTAGACCTGAGTTCCTTGGGGCACCAACCCTTCAACTATAATGATGAAGTGGTAATTGTTTTTAACGGAGAAATTTACAATTACCTTGAAGTTAAAGCCGAACTAATAAGTAGTGGATTTAACTTTAAAACGGGGACTGATACTGAAGTAATTTGTGCTGCATATTTGAAATGGGGGCCTAATTGCCTTTCTAAGTTCAATGGAATGTGGGCTTTTGTTTTAGTGGATTTAAAAAACCAAAAAATTTTTATTGCAAGAGATAGATTTGGGGTGAAGCCATTATACTATTTTCAGACGGATAAACATCTTTGTTTTTCTTCTGAAATTAAAGCATTTCATGTCTTGCCTTTTTTTAAAAAGGAGCCCAATCTACAGTTTTTAAAAGATTTTTTAGATAAAGGACCATCATTTTTTCAACGAGAAAATTCATTTGAGGGGGTGTATACTTTTCCCGCCTCCCATTATGTTTTTTCTGATTTCAAAAACGGAGCTTTGCCAACTTTAAACCTCGTTAGATTTTTTTCATGGGAAAGTAATAATGATGTCGTTTTGTTC
>JAYSVQ010000336.1:0-4701 GCA_043718485.1 Bacteroidota bacterium | reverse complement strand
GAGGGTGAAGGAACACCGGCTGCTGTTGCAACCAACGGAACACAAGAAGGTGAAGTAAAAGAAGGTGAACTTCCTGCAGAATCTACCTTGCCTCCGACTACGGTTCAGTTCAGCAGCATCACGCACGACTTTGGAATGATCAAAGAAGGCGAAGTGGTTTCTCACAAATACACCTTTAAAAACACCGGAAACAATCCGTTGAAAGTAGAAGGCGTAAAACCTTCTTGTGGTTGCACTACACCTGACTACACAAAAGAGGAAGTAAAGCCGGGTGAAGAAGGATTCGTTGCCGTTGAATTTAATTCAGCAGGCAAAGAAGGCCCACAATCAAAAACCGTGAATGTTACGCTGAATACACCTGAGCGCAACATGGTCCTTACCTTTACGGGTGAGGTGGTGAAAGAGAAAAAGTAATACATAAACATGTCACTGTTTAACTTGATTTTATTGCAGGCAGCACCTGCCGGGGGTTCACCATTTAATGGCGGATTCATGATAATGATGGTGCTGATGTTTGTGGTTTTTTGGCTTTTCTTCATCAGACCCCAACAGAAAAAACAAAAAGAGGAAAAGAATTTTCGGGAAAGTCTCACCAAGGGTGACAAAGTCATTACCATTGGCGGAATTTACGGCCGCGTGGTTGAGGTTGAAGAAAATACAATATTGGTAGAGGTTGATAATGCAGTAAAATTGCGGCTGGAAAAAGGAGCCATTAAATCTCCTGCTCCCGGCAACGACAGTAAAGCAAAATCATAGATTAAATGGCAGGCCCCTCTTTAAAAACTCGTGAAGAGGGCCGGAAACAAAAATTCCGATTCAATGGATTCGTGGCCGGCATTTCTTTAGTGCTGGCCATTTTTTTGTGGCTTTTGGTTACCCTCAGGGCACAGGAATTTAGAAGCACCGTTTCTTATCCGCTTGTGTTAACCCATGTGCCGCCTGGAATTGAAATTTCATCTCCCCTACCCGAGCGCATTCAATTTCTCGTGGAAGGAAAAGGCAGCAATCTACTTTTCGAACATTTAAAATTTAAAAACGATACCCTTTTTTTAGATTTTTTGCGGTGGGGCATGAGTGGCCATGTTTCTTTTACTGAATTCGGAAAAAATATGAATCATGCAGAAATGCGCGGTATTCGTTTTCTTACAGCATTCCCGGATTCTCTTCTTTTGCGTTTTGAACTCCGTTACACCCAAAAAAGCAATGTCGTTCCAAACCTTGACCTGAGTCAATCGGGTTTGTTTCGGGTTCCCCAAGTGCCTAAAATCATTCCCGATAGCGTAACCCTGCAAGGCCCTGAAGATTTGTTACAACAATTAAAAGATTGCCGCACAAAGCCGATTATCGTTCCTAATAAAAGAGGAAAGGCAGAGTTAGAATCAGAATTACTTTTACCGGATGGGGTTTCCAGTTTCCCTCCTTCTGTAAAAGTTTCTTTCCTGACAGAAGCCTTTACCGAAAAGAAAATTAAGGTAAAGATCAAATCTGTGAATTTGCCGGCACATACACGGCTTAGATTGAGTCCTGACCAAATTACGCTCACCCTTTTGTTGCCTGAAAACAAGTTCACAAAAGTGCGTGAACAAGATATTTCTGCCATTGTTGATTTTTCAACGCTGAGAGAAACTGCACGTTTTGTGATTCCCGAAATTCGATTTTCTATTCCCGAAATTGAAGTGATTCGAATGGAACCTGAATCCTTAAATTTTCTAATCATTCGCGAATAATGAGAAAAATAGTCGGATTAACAGGCGGAATAGGAAGTGGAAAAACTACCGTTGCTCAGCTACTCGAGTTGCAGGGGTATCCGGTTTATTATGCAGATGAACAAGCCAAAAAATTGCTCTCAGAAAATAAAGAGGTGAAAAATAAGGTGAGAGAACTTTTGGGTTCAGATATTTTTGATTCAAACGAAGTTCCCGACCGAAAAAAAATTGCAGAGAAGGTTTTTTCCGATTCAAATTTGTTGGCCGGATTAAATGCAATTTTGCATCCTGCTACGCGGCAAGATTTTTCCCGTTGGGCTGAAAGTCGAAAAGATGTCACTTTGCTTTTTAAAGAAGCCGCAATTCTGTATGAAGCCGGGAGCGATGCAGATTGCGATGAGGTTTTATTGGTTTATGCACCCATGAACCTGCGCATCGAAAGAGTGTGTATACGAGATGGTCTAGGTGAGGCAGAAGTGAAAGCACGAATCGAAAAACAATGGCCAGAATTTGAAAAGCTGCAACGCGCCGGTTTTGTCATTTACAACGATGGCATTCACGAAATTGCGCCACAGGTCGAGGCCGCCCTCGCATGGTTATTGAATGCCGAGCAGAAATGAATTATGCTCCCCTGCCCTCCCCTTTTGAATGGATTCACAAAGCCGGTTCCGGCTTTTGGATTGAACCTGAAAATTTTTTCATCGATCCCTCGCGCGCATGCGCGAAAGCGGTAATTACCCATGCACATGCCGATCACTTCCCGGCTCAAATTGGCCAAGCCTTTGCAAGTCATACTACGCTTGCTTTACGCAGAGAACAATTTCAGGGTGGCGCTATCGCCACAGCTTTAAATTGGAAACAAAAGTTTACCATCGGTGAATGCGAATTGTCGCTGTACCCTGCAGGACATGTGCAAGGCAGCGCACAAATTCTTTTGAAATATAGAGACAAACAGGTTTTATTCTCTGGTGACCTAAACAATGTAGCCTCTGCGCATTGCGAGGTGCTCGAAATACCACAGGCGCACATAGATTTGGTGCTTTGCGAATCTACCTTTGGCTTGCAAGAAAATCATCCCGATGCTGAGGAGGAACTCAATCGATTTTTTGCGGCCGCAGGCCAACGCAATTGTTTAATTTCAACCTATCCGCTGGGGAAGTCTCAACGCATTTGTTTATTGATTAATCGCCTTTTTCCGGAAAAGAAAATATTCCTATACCAAGACATTTACAAAGTAAGTCTGCGCTGTAAGGAATTAGGGTATGAAACCGGAAACTATACTTTGTATCGTCGAAAAGAACTGTGGCCGAATTCAGGTAGTGTTTACCTTATTCCGCCTCGGTCCCTATCCGGTTTTGCAAAGGACCAATACTATTTTAAAGCCATGGCCACAGGCTGGGATGCTAAAAAGAAATATCCCTGGTTGCAAGGCCAATTGGCCCTTTCAGACCATTCAGATGCAAATGGTTTACGGCAGTATATTTCTCAATTAAAGCCCAAAGCCGTTTATTTTCATCATGGCTACCCAGAAAAGCTCGAAACATGGTGCGAAAGTGAGGGAATTAAGGTTTTGAAAACGGAAGAAAACCCCTGATTCAACTATCTTTGTGCTGAATAAAAATGGTCAGAGGAAAAAAAGTTGTTGTGGTAATGCCCGCCTATAATGCGGAGAAAACGCTCGCTCAAACCTATGCAGAGGTTCCCCGCGATTTTGTAGATGAAGTGATTTTGGTCGATGACAAAAGCAAAGACAACACAGCAAAAGCGGCTAAAGAAATTGGAATCGAAAGGGTTATCATACACGAAAACAACCGTGGCTACGGGGGCAATCAGAAAACATGTTATCAAGCTGCAATCGCTGCAGGGGCCGACATTGTCGTGATGTTGCACCCCGATTATCAATATACCCCAAAGTTGATTGAAGCCTTGGTTTTTCCGATTGCAAATGGCTTGTTTCCGGTCATGTTGGGTTCACGTATATTGGGAAAAGGCGCATTACTTGGCGGAATGCCAAAATATAAATACGTCGCGAATCGCTTTCTCACCTTTTTTCAAAATGTGTTGATGGGCCAGAAATTGGCAGAATACCATACCGGATACAGGGCCTTTTCACGCGAGATTCTGGAATCCCTTCCCCTTAATGAAAACTCAGACGATTTTGTCTTTGACAATGAAATGTTAGGTCAAATCGCTTATGCCGGATTCGAAATTGGGGAAGTGACCTGCCCTACTAAATATTTTGACGATGCCTCTTCCATAAATTTTTCGCGTAGTGTAAAATATGGCTTAGGCGTTTTGCGGGTTTCTATAAGTTTTAGATTGAATCGTTGGGGAATTTTGAAAAGTAAATTATTTGACCTTGAACATGGAAGAAAGCTCAACGCCTAAACCTGCAAGAAAAAGGTCAGGTTTAAAAGGCATTCTATTTTTAATTTTTGTTATTGGCTTAGGCTATTTCGGCTGGCGATGGTTGGGCGGTGGTGGACAACGAGAAATGCTAGATTTTTTACCTGAAGATGCCGTTTACTTTGTTGAGGCAGATGACCCGATTCAAAATTGGAAAGCGTTTAGTCATTCTCCACTTTGGGTGCATTTGCGCAAACATCCTTTTTTCGGGTACATTGATTCTTCGGCTACTTATCTCGATTCGCTGATTCAAGAAAACGAAAAAGTGCTGTCTGTAGTAGGTAAGCGACCTTTAATTGTGTCGGCCCACATGATTAAAAAAGGCAGTGATTATGACTTTTTATACATTCTTGACCTAAAAAAAGCAGGAAAGATTGCCCTATTTGAGGATATTATTTTAGCGGCTTTAAAAAAAGCGGGATTTAACATTCAAACTAAAAAAATAGGCGAGCAAGCGTGCATTGAAATTCAAACTGAGGCAGGCGATAAATTGACTTTTGCCTTTGTACAAAACATTTTAATCGCTTCTTTTTCTTCGGAGATTTTAGAAAGGGCCATCCATCAGGCCGAGAAACCTTTCTTCACTAGA
>JAYSVQ010000335.1:0-4715 GCA_043718485.1 Bacteroidota bacterium | reverse complement strand
CCTGTTATTCGGGAGGGTACAACTCAAGTTCAAATAACCTCTATCGATTATTCCAGTTTCGTCGGCAGAATTGCAATCGGCAGAATCCATCGCGGAACCATTAAAGTCGGTCAACCCGTATCCTTGGTGAAAAGAGATGGCACGATTCAAAAAGCAAGAATTAAGGAACTCTTTTTGTTTGACGGATTAGGAAAAGTAAAAGGAACAGAAGCTGAATGCGGAGATATTTGTGCCTTTACAGGAATCGAGAATTTTGACATTGGTGATACCGTTGCCGACTTCGAAAATCCTGAGGGCTTGAAACCCATTTCCATCGACGAGCCAACCATGAGCATGTTGTTTACCGTAAACAATTCTCCGTTTTTCGGCAAAGAAGGTGATTATGTTACCAGTCGTCACTTACGTGACAGACTCTTTAAAGAAACAGAGAAAAATCTCGCCCTTAAAATTGAAGAAACCGCATCTCCAGATTCCTTTTTGGTGTATGGACGCGGGGTGCTTCACTTATCTATTTTGATTGAAACCATGCGAAGGGAAGGCTATGAACTTCAGGTTGGCCAACCTCGTGTCATTGTAAAAGAAATTGAGGGCGTAAAAAGCGAGCCGGTTGAAATTCTGATTATTGATACGCCACCCGAATCAGCCGGAAAAGTGATTGAGGCGATCAGTCAAAGAAAAGGGGAGATGATGGTGATGGAGCCCAAAGGTGATTTAACCCATCTGGAATTTAATATTCCTTCTCGCGGACTGATTGGTCTAAGAACACAAATATTGAATCAGACAGCAGGTGAAGCCATAATGGCACATCGTTTCAAAGCATATGAACCCTGGAAGGGAGAAATTCCCGGTCGCATTTCTGGCGTGCTCATCGCCCATGAAACCGGCGCCATTACCGCTTATTCGCTTGATGCATTACAAGATAGAGGAAAGTTTTTTGTGATTCCCGGTGATGAGGTATATAGCGGTCAAGTGGTTGGCGAACACATTCGTCCAAACGACTTGACGGTAAATCTTGTCAAGGCCAAAAAGCTCACCAACATGCGGGCTTCAGGTGCAGATGAGAAAATGAGAATTGCGCCATCGGTGAAATTTTCACTTGAAGAATCACTCGAGTACATTCAAGCAGATGAATATGTAGAGCTCACCCCAAAGGCGATACGTATGAGAAAAATTTATCTAGATGAAAATGAGCGGAAACGTTTCGAAAGAACCGCGACTGGCGTTTAATGCGAATTCAATAGGCAATTAATTCTTCAATTTTCTCCTGCATCCGATTCCAAGGTAGAAATTGATCTTCCAACGATTTGTGGAAAGGCACAGGTGTATCTAATGAACCCAAACGCATCACAGGCGCATCGAGGTAGGTGAATGCTTTTTCGGAGATGCAGGCTGAAATTTCTGCGCCTATTCCCATCGTGAGGGTGTCTTCGTGAACCACCAACACTTTCCCTGTTTTTTTGACCGATGCTAAAACCGTTTCTTCATCCCAGGGGATGAGGGTGCGCAAGTCGATTACCTCTATACTTGCTTCTTCTTCTAGTTCCGCTCTCAGGCGAAGCGCCTGATGCACACCCCAGCCATAGGTGATAATGCTAAGGTCGGTTCCTTCACCTGCAATGGCTGCTTTGCCAATGGGTAGAGTATAGTAATGTTCAGGAACAGGTCCTGAAATGCTTCGGTAAAGCGCTTTGTGTTCAAAAAAGATAACCGGATTCGGGTCCTCTATCGATGCGGTAAGCAGGCCTTTTGCGTCAGCAGGGGTGGATGGATAAACTATTTTTAAGCCGGGCACTTTGGCAAACCAAGCCTCATTGCTTTGTGAATGAAAAGGCCCTGCTGCAGAGCCTGCACCGGTTGGCATACGCACCACGACAGATGCATTTTGATTCCATCTGTAATGCGTTTTCGCCAAATTGTTTACGATTTGATTAAAGCCGCAACTCACAAAATCAGCGAATTGCATTTCAATAACCGAAGACCTCCCTCTTATAGATAAACCTAATCCTGCCCCAATGATTGCCGATTCACAAAGGGGGGTATTTCGAACCCTTTCCTTTCCGAATTTTTCAACAAAGCCATCGGTAACTTTAAAAACGCCACCATATTCTGCAACGTCTTGACCCATAATAATAAGCTTTGGGTCTTTTTCCATGGCCTGTTTTAATCCTTCACAAACGGCATCCACCACTCTGATTTCTCTTTTTCCAAGAGAAGTTGGCTCAAAAGAAACACCCACATGCGGTTGAAAAACATCGGCTATTTCTTCCGCTTCATTTGGCTCAGGTTCGCCCATCGCAAAGGCAATTTCTAAGCCTTGCTCAATTTCTTTTTTATATTTCTTTTTCAGGTCAGCAATAATTTCCTCGGTAAGAATGCCTTCCTTCTTTAAAAAGTTTTCATAATTCATTACCGGGTCTTTCTTTTCCCATTGGGCAAACAATTCTTTGGGGACATATTTTGTTCCGCTTGCCTCTTCATGTCCGCGCATTCTAAAAGTCATGCATTCCAGCATTACGGGTTTGCGATCGACTCTCATTTTTTCCGCAATCTTTTTTACTGCGGTATACACTTCAAGAATATTATTTCCATCGACCTGAATTCCTTCAATGCCATAGCCAATGGCTTTATCGGTAAATTGTTTGAAACGAAATTGATCTTTGGATGGGGTGCTCAGGCCATAGCCATTATTTTCAATCAAAAAAATCACAGGTAAATCCCAAACGGCAGCAACATTAATCGCCTCGTGAAAATCGCCTTCGCTTGCCCCGCCATCTCCCGAAAAAACGCAAGAAATTATATCGTCACCGTCTAAATTACTCGCAAGCGAAATGCCATCGGCAACCGGTAACATGGCCCCTAAGTGAGAGATCATGCCAATGATGCGATAATCATTTGTGCCAAAGTGAAAAGAGCGGTCACGCCCTTTGGTAAACCCATCTTTTTTGCCTTGCCATTGGGCAAACAAGGTCGCAAAAGGTATTTCCCTGCCTGTAAAAACCCCGAGATTTCGGTGAAGGGGTAAAATATAATCTTTGCTTTTTAATGCTTTTGCCACCCCAACCGCGATGGCTTCTTGCCCGATTCCACTAAACCATTTTGAGATTTTTCCTTGTCTAAGCAAAACCAGCATTTTCTCTTCAATCACGCGGGGAAAAAGAATCGCTTCATAAAGGGAGCGCAACTCTTCTGGTTTGAATCCGTCTGTTTTAAATTTCATTATGGGAATGCCTGTGCAAGTTTAACAAAAAATGGGTGAGCAAAATGAGGGAGAGGAAAGGAAAATAAAATCGCAAAATATTGGATTACATTTTGTCTTCCATGTGCTGGAGTTGCTCGTTAAGCAATTCTCTCGCCCGAAAAAGTTGGGCTTTCACCGTTCCTAAGGGAAGGTTTAATTCAACAGCCACCTCCTCATAAGATAGTTCTCTAAAATACCTGAGTTCAACTAACAATTTGTATTTGGCGGGTAGTTTTTCAATCGCAATCGCTAAATATTCTTTTCGTTGCTCTCGCAACATTTCTTCGCCCGGATTCGGGTCCGGGTCTTTTGGGTCAATACTCATCGAATCGCCCTCATCATTTTCCCAGGAATTATCGAGGGAAATTGTGCGGATTCTTTTCTTGCGAATAAAATCTATGGAATTGTTGGTAGCGATTCTAAAAAGCCAGGTAGAAAAAGCAAAGGTTGCATCAAATTTATCGAGCGAGGAAAATGCTTTCGCAAAAGCCTCTTGTGTTAAATCTTCTGCATCATCTGCATTATTTACCATTTTCAAAATCATGTAAAATACCGACTTGTGGTATTTTTTCATGAGCTTCTGAAAAGCCTTTGCGTCTTTTTCTTTGGCCCGCTCAACTAATTTGAGGTCGTCGATTACGTTTTTTGATCGGGTCATGCTATCTCCATTTTGGTTTTGCGACCAGACTTAAGGGAAAAAGAATGAGGTGGTAGAAAACAAGCAAAAAGTCGAGCAAGGGAAAAGCCAAATACATTAAAATATCTGTATTGGACTGAATTCTTTTGTTTACGACCCAACCCGCCACAATTCTGAACACCCACACTGCGAGAACCCATTTTATTTGGTAATTGGAAAAAATTAAGACCAACAAAGTTAAATAAAATAATCCGTGGTTCAGGTTCAGCCCTGCCAGTAATAATGCCTTGCCTTTTTTATACCCCTGTGAGGCACTTAAGTGTCTGATTTTCTGATTCATCCAATTTTTAAGGGTTTTTGTTCCAAAGGTAAAAACCGGGCTTTTTTCCATTACACTTGTATTTCCCTGCCTGCCATAATGGCTCAAAATCAGATCGTCGTCGCCTGAGAGAAAATGGCGAAATGCAGCCATTTGGTTTGTCTTTTGAAACAAGGTTTTTGAATACGCCAAATTTCGCCCGACTGCCATCCAGGGCAATCCTAATTTTGCCAAACCCATATAGTATAAAGCAGTTCGCATGGTTTCAAAACGAATAAACATATTTAGAAATCCGAGTTCTTTAAAAACCGGGCTGCCACCAATCACGATTTCAGTATGTTCATTCATAGATAAATTAATAGACTGCAACCAATGTGCAGGTGGCCTGCAATCTGCATCTGTAAAGGCCAACCATTCGTATTTGGCATCTTCAATTCCTTTAAAAAGTGCAAATTTTTTCGGCGACCAGCTCTCCGGAATTTCGGATAGGGAAACAATTTTCAGATGAGGAGCCAATTGTG
>JAYSVQ010000334.1:0-4717 GCA_043718485.1 Bacteroidota bacterium | reverse complement strand
CTTACAAAAAGGTTTTAGCAGAATTTGGAAAGAAGGCGAAGTTTTTGAAATTGAAGACATGCTCCAAAAGGGAGTAAAAGGAAAACAGTCCGATTTTTTTCTTTTAGTGGATCGTTATGTAGTTCCCGATACTATCAATGACGACTTTATTTCACGCGTTGCCGATAGTGTAGAATCAGCTTATCATGAAGGTCACGGAAAAGCAATCGTAAATGCAGCGGGTGAGGAAAGAATTTTCTCGGATAAGTTTGAGCGTGATGGAATCGAATTTGAAATTCCAGTGGAGAGCTTTTTTTCATTTAACAACCCGCATGGTGCATGTAAAAAGTGTGAAGGTTTTGGACGAATACTGGGTATAGATGAGGATCTGGTCGTACCCGATAAAACCCTTTCAGTTTTTGAAGGTGCAGTAGCGTGTTGGAAAGGTGAAAAAATGGATGCCTTTCGCGAAAAGTTCCTTGGAATTGCAACAGAGAAAGGTTTCCCCATTCACAGACCTTGGTACAAATTAAGTGCGGATGAGAAACAACAAGTTTGGGATGGCTTTGGAAAAGTGGTGGGAATACAGGGCTTTTTCAATTGGGTTGAATCGCAATTGCAAAAAGTTCAATACCGCGTTATGTTGGCTCGTTATCGAGGCTTTACGCATTGCCCTGAATGTAAAGGCGCGCGCATCCGCAAAGATGCAAACTATGTAAAAGTCGATGGGCATTCCATTAGTGAGCTGCTTTTGCTGGAAATAAAATATCTCTTGCCCCTTTTTCTTGGAATTAAACTGAATGAAAAGGAGCAAAAAATTACGAAACGCATTTTTAGAGAAATTATCTCCAGACTCGAATATTTAGATAAAGTAGGATTAGGATATCTTTCTCTCAACCGAAAAGTAAATACTTTGTCGGGTGGAGAAATGCAAAGAATTCGCCTTTCTTCTTCTTTAGGAAGCGGGTTGGTCGGTTCGCTTTATATTTTGGATGAGCCCAGCATTGGTTTACATAGCCGAGATACCGAAAAATTAAGCAATGTTTTGGAAGATTTGCGGGATCAGGGAAATTCGGTAATCGTAGTTGAACATGATGAATCTATTATTCGCCGCGCAGATGAAATTATTGATATCGGACCCGGTGCTGGTGAATTAGGAGGTGAAGTTATTTTTCAGGGAGATTTTAAGGCGCTCATGAAAAGCGATTCACTCACCGGAAAATACCTAAGCGAGAAAATCAAAATTGAAGTTCCGAAAAAACGAAGAAAAAAAGTAAACTCAATTTTGCTCAATGGTGCAGCTGAACATAACCTAAAAGGGGTTTCTGTTGAAATTCCATTGCAGGCACTCACCGTAGTAACCGGCGTGAGTGGTTCAGGAAAAACAACCTTGATTAAACGAATTCTTTTTCCGGCTTTGCAAAGGCATTTAGGTGAATACGGTGACAAACCCGGCATTTTCAAAAGTCTGGAGGGTAGCCTGAAAATGGTTAAGCATGTTGAAATGGTCGATCAAAGTCCGGTGGGCAGAAGTGCGCGTTCCAATCCCGCAACCTATGTGCAAGCCTGGGACCCCATTCGAGATTTATATTCTAATCTTCCCTTATCGACATTGCGAAATTTTCCGCCCGGCTTTTTTTCTTTTAATGTGGATGGAGGGCGTTGCGAAATGTGTAAAGGGGATGGGCAAACCGTTATTGAAATGCAGTTTTTGCCTGACATAACCTTGACCTGCGATGCATGCAAGGGAAAAAGGTTTAAAAAAGAAATCTTAGAAGTAAAGTATAAAGAAAAAAATATTGACGAAGTATTGAAGATGACGCTCAACGAGGCGCAACATTTTTTTGAAGACATTCCTAAAATCACCTCTAAGTTAGAGGTATTAAATCGTGTAGGGTTGGGTTACCTGCGAATGGGCCAAAGCACATCCACCCTATCCGGAGGGGAAGCGCAGCGGCTTAAATTGGCTTATTTTCTCACGCAATCCGGTGGGCATGAAGGCACGATTTACATTTTTGACGAACCGACCACAGGACTTCACACCGACGATATTCGAAAGCTTTTATTTGCCTTGAATGAACTGGTAGAAAAAGGCAACTCTGTAATTGTTATTGAGCACAACCTTGAGGTCATTAAATGTGCGGATTGGATTTTAGACTTAGGGCCTGAAGGCGGTGACGGCGGCGGAGAACTTTTGTTTCAGGGAACACCTGAACAATTGGTGAAAGAAAAATCAAGCTGGACCGGTAAATACCTAAAAGATAAACTAGCAAAAGGATAAGAGTTGAAGCCAATCTGGCATCAATCTTTCCAGGTTGCAATGGTTTTTGAAAGATGCCAAGGAGCCGGATTTAATGTATCCGGATGCTGAATATTGAAGAGCAACTGGTTTTCATCGGGATTAAAAATAATGCCGGTTGGCTCACTGCCAAGCGGGGTAATCGCAAAGCGTTTTAGGTCATCAATCTGTGGGTTCAAGATATTCAAATCGAGCATCCAAATTTCATTTGTGGTTTTACCGAGGGCATAAGCAGGCACACGACCGTAGTTTGTACCATTTATGTCTTCACAAATGGCAAGAATATTTTTTCCGGAATGGTAAGCGATATTGTCAGGATTTGAAAAATGGTGTGTCGCTATTTTTTTTCCTTGCCCGCCTTCTAACAATACAGAAATGGATTCCGTTTTGGGATCGTATAAAAGCAACCTGCCATAATAGTCATAAATGAGGGTATCATTCACCGTAAACTTTTTCAGATGATGTGCAGGCTGGCCACCGAGTAAAAGAGCAAGCTTCAAATTTGCAGTATCTCGACCGGTTTCAGTAATAATGAACTTTCCATCAGGTAATTCGACCATATCTTCCATTCGCACAAAATAGGTGGCTCCCTTTTCTAAGGCCACCCAGCGAATGAAATTTAAAGAATCTCGATCGGTAGGCATGGGCAACCAAGTACCCTTTCTTCCATTCTCACCTTGTTTGAATGCAAATAATTGGCCCTCTTCATAAGACCCCGGTTTCTTTGCTACGAACTTAAAAAAGACAGAAGGTGCTTCATCATCCATCAGATAAACCGTTTTTTGATCGGGCATGCAATGCGCACCCTCGTGCATAAACCGGCCCATCGACCATAGTTTTCGAATGGCTTTTTTCTCTTTTACATCCACCTCGACCATCCAACCATAATTTAGGTGTCTGGGATACCCATTTAGCGGGGATAGGTCGTCTATTCCCAAAAAATAATACAGCAATGAATCGGTCCAAGGCTCCGTTTCTTCAGAGGTAAGAATCGTGCCCCATGGGCTAACTCCACCCAAACAATTAAGAAGGGTTCCGCCAACGCTGCTAAAATCTGCGTTGTGTTTATTCAATACATCCCATTTTCTCTGATTAGAATTCCATTTGATTTCCAAAATGCTCCCTCCACCTCCATCCCCCAAAACAGGGCTCGGCACACCACATTCATGATTTACCCACAAATACGCATGCAACCTATTCCCATCGATGGTCAGATAAGCAAGAAAATCGAATTTTGGTTTTGCTTTTCCAATAAGGTTATTATTTGCAATTACATCGTCTTTTTCCTCAAACAACACTTGCATCTGGAACCCTTTTGGCAACAGCAATTGGGTTGTCGTAAAATTTGTATCTAAGGGCTCAAAAGAAAAATCGCTTGCTTGTGTACCATCATAAATAAAATGAAAGCCCGTTGAGCAAGCAGCGATTACCAGAAAGCTTAAACCAAAAAATAAAAGGGTAAAAAATCTGAATTTATTCCGAACCATATGGATTAAAGGTAAGCCTGAAAAAAACAAACTCAAAAGGGGTCTTATTTTGGATTCCAATTTCTTCGAATTTTTCTTTTCAAGAGAAACAAAATACTTCCACCGCCTAAAAAGAAAAAGCCCATAACCAAGAGGGTGCTGCGAATGCCAATGTGCTCTGCAACCAATCCAAATAAACCCATTCCCAGCATTACCGAAACCTTATCGGTTACTGAATAAAAACTAAAAAAAGAGGCTGTATCGTGTGTCTGGGGCAACAATTTTGAAAATGTAGCACGAGACAAAGCTTGCATCCCGCCCATGACTAAACCCACTAAACCACCTAACAAGTGAAAGCCTTTTGCATCGGTTACAAACCAAGCTAAAACGAGAATCAACATCCACATAGCAATTCCTGAAAGCAGGGCATTGAAGTTTCCTCTTTTTTCCGATAACCACGAAAAAAAGAAGGACCCGGGAATCGCAATCAATTGAATAATTAATACAGAAATAATGAGCTCGCTTGTTTCCATGTGCAACTCTTCAGACCCAAAACTACTTGCCATGTACATTACGGTTTGGATACCCAGATTGAAGCAGAAAAAGGCAAGCAAATACATGCGTAAATCCGTTGAATGATTGAGTTGCTTCCAAACTTTTTGTAATTCTTTGTAACTGTCTTTTATGTAATTTTTAGGTTTCTCTTTTGGTGGAATATCTTTTAAAGAGAAAAAAGTAATCATCGAAAATCCTAACCACCAAATCCCTACGGTTGCAAATGAAACTTGGGAAGCTAGTATCATTAAATCACCATCACTTTTTCCTTCGGTATTAAAAAAAATAGATGGTTTCATTACCATAGTCAGATTAAAAAGCAAAAGGATAACTGAACCCAAATAACCCATCGAGTAGCCCCTTGCACTTGTGCGGTCATAGTCTTTTTCATCAGCAATTTCAGGCAAGAAACCATCAT
>JAYSVQ010000333.1:0-1657 GCA_043718485.1 Bacteroidota bacterium | reverse complement strand
TGGAAAATGCAGTTTAGCAAATTCTAAATGGGCTCAAGTTTCTAAGAAAAGAGTTACGGTAGCTTTCTTTTTACATAAAGGTTTCGTGGAATTTCCTTATTTTCTTATCTCTTTAATTTTGTAATAAGGCAATTATTCCTACATTCAGCCTATGAAGGATTCAACCACTTTCCGTGGCCCTATTTTTGGGCTTTTTTTGGCTATTACTGCCCTTTTTGGATGTGAAGGCCAAAAAGAAAACAAACCTATCTTCGGTGCTGATGACCTTATGAAAAGCCATCGCAAGCTCGAAGAGGCGATTATTAACGATTTTTTTTCTCCTCCGGTTGCGGTTAGAATATACACCTATTCGCATGTCGCTGCTTTTGAAGTCTTGGCTAAAATGGATAGCTCATTGCAACCCTTGGCAGGACAATTACGTGATCTGAACCCGATTCCTGAACCTGAAAAAGGCAAAAAAATAGACTTGAGTTACGCCGCACTTGTGGCTTTATCAAAAACAGGAAGAAAATTAGTGTACACGGAATACTTTCTCGATTCTTTAGACAATCAATTATTATCAAAAGCAAAATCGTTAGGCATGGCTGAGCCGGAAATTCAACAATCTATTGCGTATGGCGAGGCCGTTTCAAAACATATTTTAGACTGGGCGAGCAAAGACAATTACAAACAAATGCGCTCATGGGATTTTTACACACCTATTAAAGAAGAAGGAAAATGGATTCCTACCCCACCCGATTATTTTGATGCATTGGAACCGCATTGGCCAAAACTAAGGTGTATGGTGTTGGACTCTGCCGCGCAATTTCGCCCTGCTCCCCCTACGCCCTATTCAAAAGAAAAAAATTCTGCCTTTTATAAGGAAGCCATGGAGGTTTATGATTCCGTTAAAAACAAAAATGACAGTACCGTTGCCATCGCCAAATTTTGGGACGATGCCCCTTTTCAACCTACAGTAAAAGGTCACATGATGTCGGGCCAAAAAAAATTAACTCCTCCGGGTCACTGGCTATGTATTGGTCAAAATATAGCGCATGAAAAAGATTTTGATTTATCTAAATTGTCAGAAATGTACACGCTAAGTTCAATCGCTATGTTAGACGCTACTATTTCCTGTTGGGATGCAAAATATTATTACAACTACATTCGGCCGGTTACGGTCTTGCAATCGTTTAAAGAAGATTCTTGGATGCCCATTTTGTACACACCCAATTTCCCGGAATATACCAGCGGACATAGCGTTTTTTCAGGTGCAGCATCAGAGGTAATGACGCTAACATTTGGTGACAATTATGCTTTCACCGATTCTTCTGAACAACGATTTGGTTTAGAAAACAGAAAATTCACTTCTTTCAGTCATGCTGCCGATGAAGCTGCCATTAGTAGAATGTATGGTGGCATTCACTTCATGCCCGCCATTGTAAATGGGGTTCAACAAGGCAGGGAAGTAGGCAAGTTCACTATTCAAAAAATAAAAACCAGGAAATGAAATTCCGTTCTTTTACTAACATTTTTTTTCTCTGCTTATTCTTTTCTTGTTCAAATTCAAATGAAAAGGGATTAGATAAAGATTCGGAATTGACCGGGCCACCTCTCTTTTCACTTACTCAAGGTAGCGAAACGGGGATTTCATTTACAAATCAGGTTTTTGAAACCG
>JAYSVQ010000332.1:0-4749 GCA_043718485.1 Bacteroidota bacterium | reverse complement strand
TCCTTGAAAAGCTTTGCGCAACTTTTCGAATCGGCTGTTGGCCCAACTTTGCAATACCTGTTCGCGATCAGATAAAGAGAGGGTTGAAAATGCTTTCAATCCTTTCCCTGCAGATAATCCACTCCATTGCGTTTGTAAAAAATCGAGCAGGGTTAGAAATTCTTTTTGTTCATCGGGGTTTAGCGAATGAAAAGCTTCACTAATGCTTTCCACCACATGGGATTGAAGCGCAGAACGCTCCCAAAATTCCGGGTTAGCTTTCGCGCCTGGAATTGCGGGAATCAAGGTTTCAACGGCCAAGGTTAATGCCCGTATTTGTGCTTCCGAAAAAGGCTGAGATTGAATTTCCATTGGCTATCCTAAAACCAACGAAGTAAAAGATTCACTACTTTCCTCGAAAATGAAGTGTAAGGAGGAAGCATAAGGCTAATCGAATTCAAACCTCTTTTGTTGCGCAAAACTGCCCGCTCATGGCTAAATTGTTTGAAGCCGAAATGCCCGTGTGCCTGGCCCATTCCACTATGGCCTATGCCACCGAAGGGTAAGCCGGGATGCAAAAATTGTATCGAGGTTTCGTTGATGCCTGCAGTACCGCTTTGAGTATGATTCAAGATAAAGTTGATTTGTTTTTCTTGCCTCGAAAATACATAAAGCGCAAGCGGTTTCTCACCTGTATTGATTTGGTGGATTACGCTTTGTAAATCATCATAGGGGATAAAGGAAAGAAGGGGCCCGAAGACTTCTTCATTTCGCACCCGTGCATTTTCCGGCACATCGCTCAACACGGTGGGCGCAAGAAAACATTTGCTTTCATCAGCAAAACCACCTGCCAAAACCTTTGCCCCTTTGCTAATTGCATCCTCAAACAAGACTTGAATGCGCTTAAAATGCTGTGAATTGATGATGTGGGAAAGGTCTGGATTATCAGCTTGCCTGTCAGCAGGGCCGTAATAGCTTTCAATCTGGTCTTTGCAAGCTTTGCTTAACTTTTGAAAAATACTGCTATGAACAAATACATGGTTGGGTGCCAAACAACTTTGTCCGGCGGTTGCGAGTTTCCCAATCATCAATTTTTTTGCCGTATCCTTAATGTCTGCACTTTCATCGACAATTGCGGGATTCATTCCGCCCAACTCAAGGGTAATGGAAACTAAGTTCTCTGCGGCTGCATGCATTACCTTTTTACCGACCTCGGGGCTACCGGTAAAAAAGATATGGTCAAAGGCTTTATGTGTAAGTTCAGATGCAATTTCAGGGCCGCCCTGCATGACTTTCACCTCAAGTGGATTAAACAAATCATTGACCATAGTGGCAATGAGATTTGCTGTTTGAGGTGCATTTTCGGAGGGTTTTAGAATAATCCCATTTCCGGCAGCAAGGGCTGAAACCAATGGCCCAATGCAAAGCATGAAGGGATAATTCCAAGGTGAAAGGATGAGAACGAGCCCCTTGGGCGCAGTAACAATTTTAGCCTTTGTGCTGATTAGAAAAATGGGTGCGGGAATAAACCGAGGCTGCATCCAGGAATAAAGGTGCGCCCGACATTCCCGAATTTCAGAAAGCACGGAGTGAATTTCAAGGGCCTCAGTCTCAACCTCGGGTTTATGCAAGTCGGCCCGCAGGGCCGCACATATCTCGGCCCGATGGGCCAAGAGCCATTTTTCAATTGCATTTAGCTTGTGGAGTCGTTCTTTATACCCTTCTGCCTGCAACACTTCAAAGAAGTGCCTTTTCATAGCTTGAAAGGTGTTGTCGATGTTTTCCATTTCTCTAAATTACAGTTGTATCTCCAAAAAATGCTACTTAAGGGCTCAATTCACAAATTCTTTTTAGGATATCAGTGTATAATAACCCTGTATCCCAGCCAAAATTATTTAGCTGGTGTTCCCTGATTGATTTTGTAACCATACCTACAAAGGTGAAAAGGTTGCCTATACCTAAGTAGAATGCATCACATTATGGTCTTTCTAAAGGAGTAAGGAATTTTTCAAAGATTTTCATAAATTGGCCCAAGTAAAACAAGAAATGGATTACAGAGATATCATTACAATTGAGGCCGGAAAAAGAGGCGGTAAGCCCTGCATTAGGGGATTGCGAATTACGGTTTATGATATCCTCGAATATCTTGCATCTGGAATGAGCATTAATGACTTATTAAATGATTTCAGTTTTTTAACCAATGAGGATATTTTAGCTTGTTTGGCATATGCCGCAGATAGAGAAAAACGTTTTTTCATTCTTGCCGCTTGAAACTGTAATTTGACCAAAACCTTTCCCCACGATTAGTGGAAATGTTAATTGACATTTTCCCTGAATCCATGCATGTTAATTCTTTAGGTTTGGGCAGTGAAAGTGATGAAAAAGTAAGAGAATATGCCGCCCTAAACGGCTTCAACATTGTTTCTCAGGATTCTGATTTTAACGACCTTTGTTTATTAAAAGGCTTTCCTCCCAAAATAGTTTGGATTCGCAAGGGTAATTGTGGCACCCGCCAAATAGAACAAATACTTAGATACCACCTTAAGGATATTCAATCTTTAAATGATAATGCAGACTCTGAAATCCTAACCTTGTTTTAAACTTAGGGTTCCTGAAATAAATAGAATTCCTCATCCTATACTTTGTAACCAGAAATAATCCCAATCCATCCTTTTCTGGTTTGAAATCCTACATCCATTAGCTTAATATCGCCATTTATAATAAACGAATGGATTGAGTTATTCGATAAAAGAGGTAATCCACCTCAAAAACACTGTAATCCAGCCTAATTTTTTAGCTGGTGTTCACTGTTTGGTTGTGTAACTTTACCTGTAAACCAATCTCTTTGTTCGCGAAAAAGCACATTTCAGTCTTCGCCCTTTTGTTTCTGTTTTTCCTTTCAAGCTGGAAAACCGTTCACGCTTCACATATTGCTGGCGCTGAATTTACCTATCGTTGCACGGGTTTTAGTGGCGGAATGTTTAATTATGAGCTTACCTTGAAATTGTATCGGGATTGCGCCAATGCCAATCCGGGTGCAACCTTTCCCGATCCCGCCTCCATTCATATTTTTAACAGCCTCACGGGTGCCACTGAATTTATTTTGGAGGTATCTGCGCCACTTTCTACACCTACCCTTCCCATAGACAATTGGGCTGCATGTTCCGGCGCGCCGAATACGCTTTGTATTGAGGAGGGAATATACCAAGCTACTTTTTCACTGCCACCGATTCCGGGAGGTTATGATATTGGTTACGCATTATGTTGCCGTAACAATATTATCTCAAATTTAGCCCAACCCGATTGCGAGGGGGTTACTTTTTTGGCGCATATTCCCGGGTCTGATGTAACGAATACCTGCAATTCCATGCCCGTATTCAAATACCGCCCTTCACTATTTTTGTGCAGAGGCATGCTCTACAACTTTGACCATAGTGCCATTGATCCTGATGGAGATTCCCTTCATTACGAAATTTCAAATCCGTTTACCGGTGTCAACACCCAAAACTTAGGTGCAGGTGCCGGAGGGGGAACCGGCGGTTGTCCGGGGAATCCTCCTCCTCCACAAGTGAATTTGGGTAATCCCATGGGGCCAGGTCCTTATGTGAATGTGCTTTTTGCAGGTGGACATTCCTACCAGAATCCATTTGGGCCCGGAGGCTTTATATCTATTGACCCACAAACTGGTTACTTGCAAGCCAACCCAATGAATTTAGGGGTGTATGTGGTGGCGATATCGGTAAAGGAATATAGAAACGGGAGATTATTGAGTGAGAATAAAAGAGATTTTCAATTCAATGTCATCAACTGCCTTCAGCAAGGAATCGAACCTCAAATTACACCCAACCTGAGTGGGTTAAACAGCGTCGGCGATACGGTGTATGTTCTGGCAGCGAATCCTTTTTGTTTTGATTTTGAAATCACAGATTCGCCCTCAGTGCAAAAGATTTTGGTGACACCGGTAAGTACCATTTTCGGTGCCGGAGGGGGTGTTTCTCCACCTTATGCAAGCATTTCAGTTACAGGAAATAATCCGGTTACTGCCACCGTTTGTTGGACACCCTCATGTGATGAAATCGGGAAATTATTTCCCATCATGCTTACCGCACGAGATAGTCTCGATTGTCCTAATTATAATATTGCCCATGATACGATTTGGGTTAGGGTTATGCCCTCCCCATCTGTGCCTCCCTCGATTTGGCATGACCTGAATGGAAATACGACCAATGGAGATACAATATTGGTCGATGTGAAGGAGAACTTTTGTTTCGACTTTAGCATTTTAGACAACCAAGGAACAGCACAACTTGCTTACAACGCATGGATTCAATCCATTACCGGTGATTCACTCTTCAATCAATTTACGGTTACGACTCAATTGGTGGGCGATACGCTCAAGGCCCGACTCTGTTGGGAAACCTATTGCAACTTCGATGCGGTGTATCGCTTTATTTTGGTCGGCATTGATCAGAATCAATGCGCCCCCGGAAACATGGCTTTTGATACGGTTTACCTGAGGGTCATTCCTCCCCTTACCTTTTATCCAACCACATGGAAAGACCTAAGCGGAAATTTGATTAATGGCGATACTTTGTTTGCATTGGCCCACACTGAATTTTGCTTTGAGTTTGGTGTGGAAGATACTTCGGGAATGGCAGATTCTCTTTTAATTTCTGTGCTGCCAGAAGAGGTGGACGGAAGTCCTTTTACAGGTGCTTACCCGGAAACAAGGAATTTAATCTTTAGTCAGGATTCGCTTCGGGCCCAAAT
>JAYSVQ010000331.1:0-1670 GCA_043718485.1 Bacteroidota bacterium | reverse complement strand
AACAACTCGAAGGATATGAAGCACCGGCGGGTGCATGGGAATCTGATATTTTACCGCAACGAATAAAGGAATATGACCCGGTTTGGCTGGATGTGCTTTGTCTTTCGGGGCGAATTACCTGGGGAAGGTTTAGGCAACCTGAGGCACCTGAAAAAGAAATTCGCAGAGCCGGACCTGTGCGAACCTCACCGGTAACGATTGTAAAAAGAGAAAATATTAATCGCTGGCTCAATCAAAATTCACATGAAGGAAAAAGTAAAATAAGTTGGGATGCAGAACAGATTTTGGAGATCATTAAAAAAAATGGAGCGAGTTTTTTTGAAGATTTAATGAAGCATAGCGGATTGCTTAAACCACAGGTTGAGGAAGCGCTGGCTGAACTTACCGGAATGGGCTTGCTCACTTCAGATTCTTTTACCGGGCTGCGCGCATTGCTCACACCGAGTACCCATCGCCCAGACGGAAATCGAAGCAACAAAAAAGCGGTTTTTGGAATGGAGTATGCAGGCCGATGGACACTCCTTGAATCAAAGACAGAAACAGTCGATGCAACACCCGATACAGCCATAGAATTTTATGCCCGGGCCTTATTGAAACGTTACGGTGTAGTGTTTCGCAGATTAGCGGATGTAGAATCGCATATGCCTCCCTGGCGAGAGATGGTTAGAATGTTTAGGCGAATGGAAATGCGGGGCGAGGTAAGAGGCGGTCGGTTTGTCGATGGCGTTTATGGCGAGCAATTTGCCCTGCCTGAAGCCATTGGTTTGTTAAGGAATGCACGAAAAGAAATCGACCCCAATCGTTTTGTAACCATTAGCGCATCTGACCCACTAAACCTAACGGGCACCCTTTTACCCGTGAATCGGGTTTCTGCTTTTCAAGGCAATCGCATCCTTTTTCGAGATGGTGAACCTGTTGCTACTTTTGAAGGAGGAAAAGTAATCTTTCTCGTCAAAACGAATCCGCTTGAAGAAAGAGAATGGACAATGATGGTTCAACATCGGGTAATTTCTCCAAGATTGCGTGCGTATTTGGGAAAAAAACGAAGGTAGTTTTATCGATTTCCCCAGAGCAGAAAATTTAAAATATGGGCACTTCTACCTTTCCTTTATCGGAAAAAATCTATCCTTTAAATTTAAAAATCGCTTTTCAAAGCCATAAAAACTCAAGTAGCTTATAGCAACCGTAATAAAGAACGAAAGAATCATTTGCCAAGCTTTGCTCAAATCCGGAAAGGAAAAGGCGCAAAACCAAATTATCGGAAAGTGGTAGATGTACAAACCGTAACTAATTTTTCCTAAACTTTCCAGTACTTGATTTTCAACTAAGCGAGGAAAAAAAATCTTGCCTTTAATCGCCAAAATAATTTGGCCAAATAAAAGTGCCCAAAGGGAATAAGCCCAAATCATTTGAAAACCGGATTCTAATGGAAACACGTAACCCAATGCCCACCAATCCACAAAACCATGATCTAAATAAAAACTCATCAACCCTGAGCAAGCAATAATTAAAAATAAAGCTCCAATCTTAAGAAGGGAGGTCCCCTTACCAAAAAGCGCAAACCAAGCACCGATTGAAAAAGCATCAACATAAGAAAAGGGCAATACATATACTACCATGCCTACTAAATGATGAATGGAAGGGTGTACCGGGAGAAAGGCAGCAACCGC
>JAYSVQ010000034.1:0-8232 GCA_043718485.1 Bacteroidota bacterium | reverse complement strand
ACCAACCAAATATGAAATAAAAAAAGATTAAACTGGCGAATCGGTTTATTCCAACTCCCCCAATGCTACCATTACCTTTTCTGGTTTTTTTCGCATTTCTGATGGCCCACAAGTAAAATGATTGGCGATTATATAAAAGGCCATGAGATCCCCTGATTTATCATTTACATTTTGCGCAGGATTCTATATGAGGGTAATATTGACACCCGTTCGATTTTCAATTTCAGCGCAAAAGGGTTTAGAATTCTTTCATTGAAAATGAACACTTCATATTGATTCTTGGTTTCACAATGAATATGAAATCTTTGCCCATTCAAGAATATCAGGGAATTTAGAAACAAAATCCAGCTTTCAATTGGAGTGTAAGGAGGTTTTTTGTTGTTCCTGTATCAAACTCATATGTAGAATTGCCACGGTAATAACGGTAAAGGAAACGAGTATATCTTAAATCAGCAGATATGGCTATTTTATCAATAGGGAAAAATGAAAGTCTGCTTCCTACCGAGATTCCCAAATCTCTTTGTGGCTGCCAAGCACCGATCAATTCAGGCCAACCTCCAGAAGTTATATGATGCCAAATCACTATTTCCTCTCCACCCCCTCTGAATGTCATATCGCCGATTCCGTAAAAGCGCGTCCTATTTTTTTTAACTATTGGCCAAAGAAACGTACCCGAAAAATAATAGGTTTGAGTTTCAATTTTTTCTCCGGAAGGAAGCAAATTTATGGTATCCGTTATTGGTAGTCTCCCAACCCAGAATCGCGAGGAAATTTCAAGCCCCCACTTCTTTTTGCCGAAGAAATGAATGTAGTCTAAACCAAAACCTAAGTCATTAAGGCTATTAACGGAACCCTGCATGAGATAGCTATCGTTGTAAAAAAATTCAACAATATTTGATCTTGATTTAGGAATGGCCTCCTGGCAATAAATCTCTTTAGAAGAGATTATTGTCCAAACCATGAGGGAAAAAATTCTGATTTTTCTTTGAAGGCTCATTGCTTAATTACTTTAAGGTTAACGGCATTTTGGTTTCTTAATACTTTAAAAATATATATACCCGAAGGGACATCCTCCATTTCAATTTCCGTATTTACCTCTAAGTTACCTACAAACGATTTAACAATTTGACCTGATAGATTAATTATCTGAATCTCATCGGGTTTTTGCCCAAAGGATCTCAAAATTATATTGCCATTTGTCGGATTTGGAAAAACATCAATTTTACCCTCTATTCCTGTTTTAGGTCTAACTTGGGTAATCATACAATTGCTCTGATTTCCTACCCCAACAGCTGCCCAGGCGTTTGTAGTTTGAATTTCTTCATTTGAACAAGCACCGAAAAGCAATGTTGCGGCTGCAATTGATGAAACTCTGGAATCAGCATATTGTGAAACACTTTGCATAGTGTTGGTAAGGCTAAAATATGCAATTTGTGCCGCTCTATCATGACCAATACCAGAAACCGTTACTCCATTGTGTGTTCCACCCTGTGAAAGCAAAAAGAACCAGTAGTTTTGAACTCCACTATTGGTATGGACGCCGCACCAATCATTAAACTGATCAGGAATACACCCCACTGTTGTGAACCAGTTTGCGCCCAGGTATGTATCAGGCTGACCGAATAAGGAGGGGTCTTCCAATGATCGTAGAGTTATAGCATCTTCGCCCATTAACCAATCTGTAACAGCCCCTTCTGCAAAGGCTTCAACCTCAAATCCAAATATATCCGAAAATGACTCATTCAATGCGCCGGGTTCGCTGTCATATACTAATCCCGCTGAATGGTAAGTTATTCCGTGCGCGAACTCATGTCCTGCAACGTCAATAACAGCCAAATAAGCGTTTTCAAGGGTTCCGAGTTTTAAATAATTCTTTGAACCAATTGGTATAAATTGAGCATTGGGAAAGTTTGGCATATCCGCCCAAACCCGTACCTCATCTCCGCTGCCATCCATTCCATTTAAGCCATAGACATTTCTGAAAAAATCCCAACTTTCTGATGCCATCCAATGTGCAGTAGTTCCTCGTTGTTCGTCATTACCCCAAATATCATCTCCATCTGTAATTTGGGAGGTTAATCCCCAAGAGACATAGGTATTAGGAAAAAATTTTGTCGTTATGTCTCTTCCATTGTTATTGGCATGAAGTACGTGTGTAGGTGTTATGCCTCCCTGCCATTCTGTATCAATGGTTTGACTGCCTTGCGTTAAAATATTTGCAGGGCCATCCTCATATACAAGATTATCTTTTCTAAAAACATCACCCGTAAAAGCATCTACGAAGTAGGCAAAATGTGTTTCAGGATTAACAGAATAAACTTCAAACCGCCATCCAAGTCGAAATCGGTTGCCCGGTAAATTGAAGCCAAGGTTATTAAAATTATCCAACGACCAAATAAGTTTTCCTTTTGGATAATAGGTGGCAGAAGGGTCATTCAAGTCTACTTTTAATTCACTTTCTAAAGTCTGATCATTCCACGCAAAATTTCCGGAAACGCTTGCCAGTAAATAGGTGATAGCAGCGTGTTCTGTCATTGCGCCGGTGCAATTGTGTGGAAAGTTATGTGCCAATTTTCCATTGCTGAAAATAAGGAAACCGTTTTTACCATGCTCTGTAAATTCTGCACCTTCAACCGGAGCATTGTCATAGGTCTGTTGGTACCGAACATGGTCCATTCCGAGCATATTGTCTGTCCAGCTTCGTTACAGTGACGGATTCCAGGTTGTGATTGAGCATGTTATTCCGAAAGGTTCCAAACATCGCCCCCATTGGAACCGTGTTCTCTTTGAAAAAGAAAAACCCTTGGGGGTCAGTCTTATGGCAATTAGGAAGCGTAGGAAGGCCCTGTGCTGATATTCCCAAAAAGGCCATCAAAAACAAAACGAAGGTTGAATTCAACTTCATTTGAAACTTAAAACTGTTTAGTGTTCCCATAATTAAATGTGTTAAAATTTCAACAAACCTAATTCAAGGATGAACCGCTTTTTAAAGAATTGTATATTGTGGCAGTTTGACTGTAAATCCGGGCAGTTTTTGCTCACCTCTGGGCAGAGGATATGTGTTTTGGAGGGGTTTGATTGGCTGATTTGCCCTCAAAGGGCAAATTCTTTGGAAAACTGGATTTCCATTTTTGTTGGCAACAATGGCCTACTACTACTATAAGGTATGGAAATAGAAAAAAACTGTTTTCAGCCCCTTGCCTTGTTATTCTTGTTCCTTAAAAGGACTTGATGGGATGATAAAAAGAAAAACTGGGTTACTTGATTTCTAATTCGACCGGCTTTTTATCGATAGCAGAATCTCTGGGTGCAATGAAGGTGATGGCTAACCAAGCGAAAAAACCAGCTATAATCAGCATTATCAATTGCGAGGTGTGCATTAAGGTGGCGAGGGTGAGGCCCAGATTTTCTGATGTATTTTGACCTAAGCTATCGGCAAAGAAAGCAACCACTGTAAACTTAACGGCTGCATGGTAGGGTCCAATTCCACCTGGCGATGGCATCGCCATGCCTATGCCGCCCATGGTCATGAGTATAAATGCAAAGTATAGTCCAAAAGAGGATGAAGCGGGAAGACAATAAAAAGGCAACCATGTCATAAAGGTGTAGCAAAGCCAAATGCCGGCGGTATAGGCTAAAAACAGGAGTGGATTTTTCAATTTAAAAATGCTCTTAACGCCTCCCAACATTTGAGTTCCAAAATCAGCAAAACGAGCGAAGAAGGGTTCTGTTTTCAACCTTGCCCAGAAAAAATATAAAAATAAAACCGTGCTGATAAGAATGGTGACAATCGAAACGGCTACGATCATACCCATTCCCTCGACATGAATGTTCATGCTCTTTAGGCTATCTGAAAAAAAGTGAAGCAGTCGCCCGGATTCCAGAAATAAAAAAAGCCCAACAAAGCCAAGTAAGACAATCACATCAAAAACACGTTCAATTAATACTGTTCCCATAGATACAGAAAGCGGTACTTTTTCGGTTCGCAGCATCATGGAACATCTTGCGATTTCACCCCCACGTGGAATGGCTTGATTGACCATATAGCCAACTAAAAGAGCGGCAAATGTTCGGCTTGCTTTGGGTCGATATCCGGTTACCTCCAGCAACATATTCCACCGCAAGCCTCTAAAATAATGACTGGCCATTGCAATGGGAACCGAGAATAAAATCCATTTATAGTCGGCTGCAATAAGCTCAGCCTTGAGGGCATTCATATCTACCCCACGAAAGGCTAACCAGAGTAAAAATAGGCCCAGACCAATGCCTATGAAATATTTCAGCAGGCCCGCTATTTTACGCGTTAGGCTCAAATTAAATGGGGAGTGTATTGTTTTCGGTAGGATAAACGAGCCAAGGCTTAAAGCTTTTTGCTTCCTCAAAATCCATGGAAGCATAACTAATGACGATGAGCAAATCACCTTGTTGCACTTTTCGGGCTGCAGGGCCATTCATGCAAATGACGCCACTGTTTCTTTCGCCTTTAATAATATAGGTTTCAAGTCGCTCGCCATTGTTAATATTGAGAACCTGCACTTTTTCATTTTCGATCAAATTTGCAGCCTCTAATAATACCTCGTCAATGGTAATGGAGCCCACATAATTGAGCTCGGCCTGTGTAACCTTGCATCTATGAATTTTAGATTTAATTACCTGGATGTGCATGTGGGTTCAAAGCTAAGAATTTAAGTAGAGATTGTCTATCAAGCGCGTGGCTCCACACCAGGCTGCGATTAAGGCTACCGCATTTGTATTGTTCTGCGGCGTTTCAATTTCATCGAAACGGTCTGAATCCCGAATCGAAAAGTAATCAAGTTTAATGGAAGGAAAAGCGGATGCGCTTTTCACAATCTTTTCACGAATGAGTGAAAGGGATAAACCAGCCTTCACATATTCCTGAGTTGAAATCAGACTTGAATAAAGGAACAGAGCCTGTTGGCGCTCATCTGCATTAAGATAGCGATTTCTTGAACTCATGGCGAGGCCATCTGCCTCGCGCATTGTAGGGCATGTAATCACTTCAATTGGAAAAAGTAGTTCCTTCACCATGCGCTTAACGATGGTAAGTTGCTGAAAGTCTTTTTGGCCAAAAAATGCGAAATCAGGCATCACCACGTTAAAGAGCTTCACTAAAATTTGCACTACACCATGAAAGTGAGAAGGCCGTGTTGCACCCTCTAATATTTTATCCAGTGTGTTTATAGAAAATAATATCTCAGGCGTGCCATCACCATACATTGAAGCAACCGTTGGATAAAAAAGCACATCTACCCCCAAAGACCTTAGAAAGGTTACATCTACATCATGGGTTCTAGGGTATTTTGAAAAATCTTCATTTTGGCCAAATTGAGTTGGATTCACAAAAATGCTTACAATGCAAATGTCGGTCATTTCCAGACACTTACGAATTAAAGAGGCGTGGCCCTCATGCAAAGCGCCCATTGTGGGCACAAAGCCAATTCGTTTGCCTTGAAGTTTGGCCTCATGCACATATTGTTGGATTTGGACGGGTTCGCTTAAGGAAATCACTCAGATACAGGGCTTTTCAAAAAATGGGGGCGAAATTAGGAAAACACCGATTGCTTTTCCAACTTTTTTTATATATTTTTGTATCCACGTTTCAGAAAACAGCACTTCCCCTTAGGGAAATAAACTTACAAAAATCCTTATTATGTTAAAGGAAAACGAGAAGTATAAAATTCTCTTCGTAACGACTGAAATTGACCCTTTCCTGAAAATATCCGACGCAGCAGACATTATTCGGCTTCTTCCGCAGAAATTACAAGAGCGGGGACATGAAATCCGGATTTTGATGCCAAAGTTTGGTGTGATCAATGAAAGAAGAAATCGTCTCCACGAGGTAGTTAGGCTTTCAGGCATTAATATAAGGGTGGGAGAAGAAGAAAAACCTCTTACCATTAAAGTTGCATCAATCCCTAATGCAAAGCTTCAGGTTTACTTTCTTGATAATCTGGACTATTTTCAAAGAAAATCGGTATTAAAAGACCCTAAGTCCAACAAATACCATGACGACAATGTCGAGCGTGCTATTTTCTTTTGTAAAGGTGTAATTGAAACCGTTAAAAAGCTTGGCTGGCAGCCAGATATCATTCATTGTCACGATTGGATGAGTAGCTTTATTCCGCTTTATCTTCGGACGCACTACAAAAACGACCCAATGTTTAAGAAAACGAAAATCGTTTTCACTGTTTACGACAATGGGTACGAAGGCAAAGTTTCAAAAGACTTCTTAAAAAAGACCAATATTGACCTTTCCTCAGTAAATGGCGCCGCAGACCAATTTTGCGACAATTCATACGCCGGCATTTGCAAAGGGGGTATTTCTCTTTCAGACGTGGTTACGATTGGTGCCCCAAAACTTGATGCTAAGCTTCAAGAGTATTTAGATTCTGTGAAAAGGGCCAATCGCCAATTGGTGGGAAGTCTTGACTCAGACGACATTATAGATAGTTACCAGGAAATATACGATACTGTACGAAACTAAATCGCAGTACGAATTTGAAAACATCATTTTGGAGGGGGAGATTTATTCCCCTTCTTTTATTAGCATTCCCACTCTTTCATAGTTGTGGAGACCTAAATGGGGTCGGTTCAGACATTTTTCCGCCTTCGGATCAAACCAACATTGTCGTAATTGACACGTTTAAGGCAAAAATGCACTCCATTCGCACGGATTCAAGCCTAACTGGTCCCCTATCCCAAATCTTGTTTGGGGTTTGCGCAGACCCAGAATTCGGAACCCTCAGCGCAGATGGGTATTTACAATTCCAAATTAGTGGCTCAAACATCACCTTTGGTGATACAGCGAACCTTTCATTTGATTCCCTTATTTTATCGATGGATTTAGTAGGGGTTTATGGTCGTTACGACCATCCCCAAGAATTGATTATCAATGAGATAAACGACCCCAGCTTTGTGCCTGATTCAACCTACTATTCAGACAAACAGTTTCCGGTTTGGTCGCAAAATCTCAGTCCTGGGTACTTTTTGGATTTCAGCTCCTTTTCCGGTTTTTTCGATACACGCATTCCCCTTGATGCTTCACTGGGAAACAAATTAATGTTAACTCCTCAAACTGTGTTAAATGATCCCATTCAGTTTAGGAATTACTTTAATGGAATTAGAATAAAAAGTTTGGGTTATTCCGGTGCTTCAAGAGAGCAAGGAGCGGTTTTTTCAATGAATTCCGAGCCCGGCACAGGCACAACAAAACTTACTTTGTATTACCATTTAGATTCTACGGCCAAAAGCTATGATTTTCAAATTACGACAAGTAGTGGCCGGTTTTCTCATATCAATCGCAGCCTAATCACCGGCACTCTTCTCGATTTTGAGGAAAACTTAGTCAATCCTAATTATCATTTTGTACAAGCAGGAAGTGTAATCAAGACTTTTATTCATTTTCCCGGTATTGATTCCTTAAAACCGGGCATTGTTCATGAAGCGATAATAAAATTAAAAGTGGACCCTGCCTATTTAGGCTCGATGAATCGTTTTGAACCACCCCGAATTTTAAAGGCATTTCTTGCCGATAGCACCGGCTTTAAGGAAGACAACTCTTTTTTGCCGGTAGATTTAACGTATGACACCGGTTTACAGGCCTATCTCATGAAGTTTCCATCGACCCTCATGCGGTACTTAGACGGGACTTTCAAAAATTATGGTTTTATTTTAATACCTGATAAAAGCGGCTCGACGCTTAACCGTGCGGTTTTGGGTTCGCCGAACCACCCGACCTTATACCCGGAATTGGAGATAATTTATTCTTCCATTCCTGCTGAGTAAATTGTAGAACTTTTTTTTAAAGGTATGTGTGGAATTGTTGGCTATATAGGTTTTCGTGAGGCATATCCCATTCTGATCAATGGGCTAAAAAGACTTGAATATCGCGGATATGACTCTGCCGGAATTGCTTTGCTCAATGGTAGTCTTGAGGTGTATAAAATCAAGGGGAAAGTCTCTGATTTGGAACATTTCGTAAAAGAAAAAGATATGCACGGCACGATTGGCATGGGTCACACGCGCTGGGCAACACATGGTGAGCCCAACGATGTAAATGCACATCCTCATTTAAGTTCAACAGAAAATTTTGCGCTAATTCACAACGGCATAATTGAAAATTACGACTCGCTAAAAAAAGAATTGATTAGCAGGGGATATGTTTTTAAAAGCGACACCGACACCGAGGTTTTGGTGCAGTTGATCGATGAT
>JAYSVQ010000330.1:0-1670 GCA_043718485.1 Bacteroidota bacterium | reverse complement strand
TTTGTCAAAAAGCTTCATGTAAATTCCGATTCCAAATAGGAGGAGGATAAAAAAATGAAAATAGAATTTAGAATATTGCTTTTGGGTCGATTCGTTTTTCATGTGCTTTACAAAGTTCAGCAATTCATAAATAGGGAAAAAGCCTGCCCCAGGAGACTTCCTTTTCATAAAGCAAAAGCAAAAAGATCTTTGAAAAAATGAGTAAAAATTCTACTCAGGAAGCCGATTCAGGGCAGGTGTATGTTGAATATCGCAGTATTACCTTTGTCTTGGGTAAGGTTTCGGTCTGCGATCATTTTGTTTTTCTAATCTTACCGGAATGGGTTCAGGTTTCTTATCGCCCTCAAGCCATTCCGAAATTTCGCGTAATAGTTTGTTAAAAATTCCCATTTCTAGTACCCTCTTAATACACTAAGTTATTGAAAAGGTTTTTAAAAAGAACCATTTTTATAAAATAATTTTTAAAAATCATGCCTTTGAGCTAATAATCTAATCATTATTACGCAGAAATCTCCTGTTTTTTCTGGATTGATCGTTGTCCTCTTTTTGACTGAATTCTGCTGAATTCAGTCAAATACCCTGAAATCAAAATTTGCGCTCAAATTGATTTTAGGGTCAAAGGCCTAGTCGAAACATCCACAATGGTGGTCCTGATACCCTTCGGTTTCCTGATGCCATTCAAAATTCGAAGCGCCACGGGCATTTTCCCACCAAAAGGGCTTTCGTTTCGTTTCTTGGTTTCCAAATTCGTTCATCGTTTCAGCATCAAATAGCCTTCCATTAACCATAACCGTTTGAATGTCATCAGAATTTTGAATGTTTTCGAGTGGATTTTTTTCCAAAATAACCAAATCGGCAAGTTTGCCTATTTCAAGAGAGCCCAGGTCTTTTTCCATTCCAATGTATTCTGCGCCCCAAAGGGTGGCCGCACGCAGGGCTTGATGTGGCGTCATTCCACCTTGAACAAACATCCAAAGTTCCCAATGTGCACCCAAACCATGCAATTGACCATGCGCACCTAATTGAATTTTTGTGCCGCCGTCCATGATGGCTTTTACCCCTTTTGCATTTCCAATATGTCCATAATCTTCATCCGCAGCTTTTGTTCTGCGCATAGAGCGGGCATCGAGAATGCCTCTCGGGTAATATTGTAACAATCGTTTATTTTTCCATACTTCAGTTTTGTCGTACCAATAATTTTCACCCCAAATGCCGCCATAACCCACAATCAAAGTTGGGGTGTATCCAGTTTTTGAACTTCCCCAAAATCTAACCACATCACTATAAACAGGATACACAGGAATGGAATGTTCAATGCCCGTATGCCCATCTGCGATTTGGGTCATGTTATGAAAGAAAAATGAACCGCCTTCGGGCACAACCAACATTTTGAGTTCCCGTGCGGCTTCAATAATTTGTTGCCTTTGATCCCGGCGAGGTTGATTGTAACTTTTTACAGAAAATGCCCCTTGCATTTTTAATCTCCTTAAATGAGAGAGTGCATCTTCATAGCCATTGACGACCGCTTTGAAATCTCCTTCTGCTCCATAAAGAATGGTACCCGTCGAATACACCCTCGGACCCACCATATTGCCTGCCCGAATCATTTCAGATTGAGATAAAATCATTTCTGTGCTTGCAGATGGGTCATGGGTTGTGGTAACGCCGTA
>JAYSVQ010000329.1:0-4772 GCA_043718485.1 Bacteroidota bacterium | reverse complement strand
TTTATGACTATGCCCATTTTCAAGGAAACGAAACCTTTATTCGCCAACCGAAAATTCAGCAATTTTCTTTGATGCCATATTATTCTTGGGCCAGTCCGGATTTGTTTGTTGAGGCGCATGCTGAGCAGGCTTTTGGGGGATGGATAACGAACAAAATTCCTTTGATCAAAAAAATGAAACTAACCGAATTTGTAGGCATTCATTATTTATTTACCGAAACCCAAGGGCATTACGCAGAACTTTCGGCTGGATTAGGCAAGAAAATTTTCAAAGACTTGATTCAATTGAGAGTCGATTTTAATTACAAACTCACGGGAGCTTTTGGCAAGCCTTGGGGTGTGAATACCACACTGCCAAGTTTCCCCAATGGAGTTTCAGTTCGGTAACTTTAGGGGTGCCCTTTAATTAATTTGGAATTCATTCCAAGGAAAAATATTGGGCACAGGCGCCAATATTTCAATAGGCTGCCCCTTTACAACCGGGTGCTCAAATGAAATTTTTCTAGCCAATAATGCTACACTTAGATCAGGCAGAAAATTCTCAACTCCATATTTCACGTCACCGACAATTGGGCATTTTATTGAGGCCAATTGTGCTCTGATTTGGTGTTTTCGTCCTGTTTTTAGGTTTACCTCCAATAAAGCCTTTTTTCCTGATGTTTGAATTGTGCGATAACTGAGTTCCGCAATTTTTGAGTCAGGCAACTCCTTTTGAAAAAGTTGGACAATATTTTTGTCATTCATTTTTCGCAAGAAATGAACGAGGGTTCCTTCTGGTGGGTTGGGAATGCGCTCTGTAATTGCCCAATATAATTTTTCGATTTTTCGCTCATGAAATTGTTTACTCATTCTTTCAGCCGCTTTACTTGTTTTGGCCAAAAGCAATATTCCACCTGCGGGGCGGTCGATACGATGAAGTAAACCCAGATAAACATTTCCGGGTTTTTCATACTTTACTTTTATGTAATTTTTTACCCAATCCACTGCCGATACATCCCCGGTTTCATCTTCTTGTGAGGGCATGCAAAAAGGCTTGAAGATTCCAATCAGGTGATTGTCTTCGAATAAAATCTCAGGTTCAGCGTGCTGCGGCTTAATAACTTTCTTTATCGTTGGGGAAATCTCCAGTTTTTACATCTTCGATATAAAGGCAAAATGCCTTGAACATTTCTTCATATAAATTTGCGTAGCGACGCAAAAAACGAGGAGAAAAATCTTTGTTAATGCCCAACATATCATGGGTAACCAATACTTGCCCATCGCAATCTTGACCTGCACCAATTCCGATTACCGGAATTTTGAGCATTTGAGTTACATCTTTGCCTAAATGAGCAGGTATTTTTTCAAGAATGAGAGAAAAGCAACCTGCATCTTGTAATATCATCGCATCTGTTTTCAATTGTTCAGCTTCACTATCTTCGGTAGCGCGCACAATGTAGGTTCCGAATTTATAAATCGATTGGGGTGTTAATCCCAAATGACCCATTACCGGAATTCCGGCTCTAATAATTCGTTTAACTGAGTCAAGAATAAATTCCCCGCCTTCCATTTTCACCGCATGTGCACCGGATTCCTTCATGATACGAATCGCACTCTGAAGCGCAACTTTTGAATTGCCTTGATAACTACCAAACGGAAGGTCAACCACGATCAAAGCCCTTTTCACTGCGCGCACCACAGCTTTGGCGTGGGTTATCATTTGGTCTAGTGTAATCGGTAAAGTTGTTTCGTGTCCGTGAATTACATTGGATGCAGAATCGCCCACGAGAATTATATCAATCATGGCATCATCCAGTATTCGCGCCATCGCATGGTCATAGCCAGTAAGCATGGCGATTTTCTCGCCCGCTTCTTTCATTTCCATTAATACCTGAGTGGTAATTCTTTTTTCTTTTCGAGAAGGGAATCTGTGCATAGCAGAAGTATGAGAAGTAAAGGTAAATAATCATGTCAATGGACGACCACAACAATTCGAATTCAAAAAATAAATGGATCGATTATTAATTTTTTTGGGACAAAAATAAAGCCCCCTGATTGCAGGGGGCTCGTTCCATCATGAAAGTAAAAACCGTTACGGCTTTCACTTTCGAAACTACGTTAAAGTCTTGTGAAAGTTAAATGAAAAGTTATTAGCCTCTGATAATCAGTCGATTCTGATATTAAGGGACGGTATGTGCATAAAATAGAGGCCGGGAAGGTGTAATCGATTAGGAAAAATAAACCCCTTATTTGGAGGGTCGAATTATGGGTTTCCGGGACATGATTCTTAAGTTTGAATCTGTGAATTTTAATAAAATAGTTTTCTGGTTTTCAGCTCTTTCAGTTTTTGGGGCTTGTTCCACCGATTTTGAGGTTTATGACGAACCAAAAGATATTTATGCAGCCTATTGTGTACTGAATCCGAGTGATTCTGTACAGTATGTGAGAATAAACAAGGCTTTTCAAGTAAAGGGAGATGCAATCCTATTTGCGGGTGCTAATGACTTAAGCGTTAAAGGATTGCCGGTTAAATTGTCTGGTAATGGTAACACATGGGTGGCCGAACAGGTGGACAGCTTTCCGCTTGAGCCCGGAATTTTCTTTCCTTACCCTACAGTTTATCGTTTTAAAACCGGTGGAATTTCAGGTCAACCTGTACTTACAAAAGGCCAAACCTACACTTTAGAGGTAGGAGCGGAGGATTCTAGCCTCTTTTTAACCGCTCAAACCACAATACCCAATAATGTTACACTGTATGAAAAGACCCGCACCTGCGGTTTTCAGTTGGTGGAGCTAATTAAGGCAGAGTTGAATAAAAAATTCAGGGTTTCCTTTAGCAAAGGCACTGGGGCTTATGGTTATGAGTTAAGGGTTGATTTTCACTATAAAGAAAATACCCTTGATAAAACAGCAATTTGGGGCCCTACTCAAATATTTTCAGATAATCAACGCTGTGTAAATGGGACAAATGACATTTGTTTTCAATTTGAGGAGTATGAACTCATCGGTTATTGGCAGAATTTACTGCCTCAAATCGGGGGAACCACCTATTCCTATATTGAATCCCCTTCTTGTGTAACCAACGCTTTGATAGGGACCTTGCCAAAATCCATTCGAATTGAGGTAACTGCGGTCGATAATGAATTTGGTAAATACATGCTAGTGAATAACCCAAGGGTTTCTGATCCGACCGGAAACAAGCCAGAATACACTAATTTTACAGGAAATGTTCAAGGCTTAGGTATTTTTGGAAGTAGAATTCAAGATGAAAAATGGGTTTTAATGAATGATTGTTCAGAATTCCTTATTGGCCTGAGCAATACCCCTGCTTTACCTTCAGGTTGTACCCCTCCATAATTTTTGATTTTTAGGAATTCCATTCTAATTTTATCCGATTGATATTGGGGCGGTTCTGCCTCAGGTTCAATATTTTCAAAATTTAGGCTATACCATGAAAAAAATTTACAATTCCAGTTTCTTCCTTGCCGGAATCGTGTTTCTATTGCTTGTGTTTCAAACCCCTGATGTAAACGCACAATGTGCTTACGCAGGTACCGCTCAAAATCCAACGGGTACATTAACGCCAACTACCGTTTGGCAAACCGCGGCTACCACCATGCAGGGAGGCATGTATAATGTTTACAACGTGACCGCCGGACGAATATATCATTTTTCTTTATGTGCTGCGGATGGTGGGGCCTGTACATTTGATTCGCAACTGACGTTGTTTAACAATTCAACCCAAGCGGTATTAGCTTATAGCGATAATTATTGCGGCACGTCTTCTAAAATTATTTGGAATGCGACTTTTACGGGTACAGTTAGATGTAAACTAAATGTATTTAATTGTTTAAATAACACTACAAATTCCACCCTTCGGTATAAATACGTGAACAGTTGTGCATTGGTCGCACCCGGAGGTTCTGTTCTCGAGGGCGAAACTTGCGGTGGAGATATTAATGGAGGTTGCAATTCAGTTCCTGAAAGCTATGGTGCCATCACCTGTGGAAGATCTATTTTTGGAAATTGCTGGGCAAATGCGAATTCAAGAGACACAGATTGGTATGCATTTGTTGTAAATAATGGCGGGGTTTGTACTTGGACTGTGAATCCAGAATTTCCTGCGATTATCATGTTTTTAGACATTTCAGATTGTACTGCACCAATTACGTTGGCAGCAACGGTAGTTGAACCCTGCTCGACTGGCTCCGTTTCTTTTAACTTTACAACCGGTACCATTGGTGCTGCATTTATTGCCCCATATACTTTTACTGGATGGCCATGCGGCACGTTGAATGATTATATCGCAACACTACAATTGCCTGCCAGCGGTGCTAATATTACCGCAGCGGGCCCTACTTCCTTTTGTGCAGGAGGAAGCGTTAGTTTGTGTGCAACTACAGGTGGAGGCTATTCCTGGACTCCGGGTGGAGCGACTACACAATGTGTTACCGCAACCACTACAGGTACCTATGTTGCCACGGTTACCGATATCAATGGTTGTCCAAACGTAACTCCAGGCGTTGCCGTAACCGTAACAAATCCACCGGTTGCAAATATAACTGCCGGTGGCCCGACTACCTTTTGCCAAGGCAGCAGTGTAACGCTTACTTCTACGCCCGGTACAAGTTACCTTTGGTCGCCGGGCGCACAAGTTACCCAGAGTATAAATGTTACGGCAGGCGGTACTTATTCCGTAACCGTTTCCAATGGTGGCTGCGGTGCTACTTCTACTCCGGTTACCGTTACGGTAAATCCGGCGCCTGTCGCAACGATTACACCGGTTGGCCCAAC
>JAYSVQ010000328.1:0-1673 GCA_043718485.1 Bacteroidota bacterium | reverse complement strand
TCAACTATTTGGCCGAGAATAATAATTAAAATAACAGTCCTTGCAAATTGGGTTTTAGAGATTTTTGAGCATCTGTAAAAAAAACCTTTTTTCAGGATTAATAGTTTCTGAAGAAATAGATTAATACTGAAATAAGGAGAAGCATTGCCACAATAACCTTTCCCAATGAAAACGATTTCCTGCCTTCATGCCGACGCAGGGTTTCTTCGTAATCAAAATCCTCTTCAGGCTGAACGACCGTTCCAAATTTAAAAGCGTCAGCATTCCACCCTGTTTCATCATCAGCACCACATTCAGGGCAAACTTTTGCACTGAGGCCTACCTCGGTTCCACAATTTGGGCAAACAAAATAATCTTCGTCGGGTTTAGTTACCATACAGAATTCAAGATAGCAATTTGCAAAAGGCTTTAGTAACTTTTGCCCGATAAATAGTAAAACGTAATTGAAAACCAAAAAAATGAAAGCCTTTCAACCCAAATTCCTTTCCCTTTCAACCCTCCTCTTTTTTAGTTTAGTTCTGTTCATGTGCTCAAATGAAAACAAGAATAACCCTTCGCATGACGAACCCAGTGCTGAATTCAGGGCTTATTGGTTTCAGGGGAAAGGGGAGATTAATACTTTTTCATTGGAACAAGCTCGCTATGGAGAAATACGAACCGGCACCGCCACCTTAATTTTTGTGAGTGAGGATTTCTCATTTAACACGCACACAAAAGCAAATGAGAATGAAAAAGAAAAAACGTCAGTTTTAAAAATGAATTTCGAGAAGAAATTCCAAACCGGAATTTACCCCTATTCCCTTTTATTGACAGTTGCGAGTCCAATACAAACAAATACATTTCCCCATCCCATTTCCCTTTCGGCTTCAATACAAGAGTGGTGTGGACATACCTTTCTTCAGTGGAATTTGAAAAAAAATAAATACGAAATGCACTCCCACTCCTATTTTCCGGATGAAGGGAATGAAGAAAAGTCAATTCCGATTGTATTCTTTGAAGATGAAATTTGGACACGTATTCGCCTCGGGCCAGAAAAATTACCCCTTGGAGATTTTGAATGTATGCCCTCCTTATTTTTTCAGCGGCTGTTGCATAGGCCGAATGAACCCGAAAAGGCCAAAGGCACGCTTACGCTTGATTCTCTTGAAAACACGGGGATTTACCGATTAGATTACCCGGCATCTCAACGGTATATTCAAATTCAATTTGAGCAAAATTTTCCTTTCAAAATTACCGGCTGGGAAGAAAGTTATAAAGATGGATTGGGAGAAAATGCGAAACCATTAACCACAATAGCAAAGCGAATACAATCGATTCAAATCGATTATTGGAATAAAAACCATAATGCGGATTCAACAATTAGAAAAGAAATTGGATATTAAAATCGGTCTTTAATTTTCCTCAATACGGTTAATGGGGATGGAAAATCCAAATGCGCTACCTTTTCCTTCTTCGCTTTTTACCCAAATCTGTCCACCATTTTTTCTCACGAAATCTGAGCAAAGAGAAAGCCCAAGCCCAGACCCTTTCTCATTTTGGGTACCCTGAGTTGAAAAATGAACGGGTGAAAACAATTTTCCTTGATTCACTTTTGAAATCCCAACTCCCGAATCTGTAACGACAATTTCGATTTGCCCGTCTTTCATTTTACCTACAATCTGAACCTTTCCACC
>JAYSVQ010000327.1:0-4782 GCA_043718485.1 Bacteroidota bacterium | reverse complement strand
TTCCTTTTTCCTGAAAATGGGTTTCCCTGCCTCGAAAAAGGTTGCTCCCTCTTAGCTTTCTCAATTCGTCGCGGGTGCTTTCCCAAATCCTGAACGGGTCGTTTTCCATATTGCAAATTTAAGGCTTTCAAGTGAATCCTAAACCCTTGATTTTGTCGGTTTTGGAATAAGCCCCATCTTTGTAGGATGAAAATGCGTCTTTTGTCTCTGCTTGCTTTCGTATTTATTTTTTCTTTTGCCCAAAGTCAACAAAGGAAAGAGGCGTTGTTTTTAGGAAACAGCTATACTCAATATAATTCCTTGCCGCAATTAGTGGCCGATGTTGCGCTGTCTTTAGGCGATACCCTTGTGTTTGATTCCAATTTGCCGGGCGGCTATACTTTTGAGGGCCATTCTACCAATGCAACCTCCCTTTCAAAAATTGCACAGCAAGCATGGGATTTTGTCGTGTTGCAAGAGCAAAGTCAAAGACCGGCTTTTTCTCAGGCTCAGGTTGCGGCAGACGTTTATCCCTTTGCAGATTCATTGTGCAGAATAATACGGGAGAATGATAGTTGTACCGTGCCTCTTTTTTACATGACTTGGGGACGTAAAAATGGGGATGCAAGTAATTGCGCTTCTTACCCACCCATTTGCACCTATGTGGGCATGCAGCAGCGTTTAAGAGAAAGCTATTTGGAAATGGGCCAAATGTTTTCTGCAGAAGTTGCAGCTGTTGGCAGTGCATGGAAACAGACACGCGATTCACTGCCCTTAATAGAATTATATAATCCCGATGAAAGCCACCCAAGTTTGCATGGTTCTTATTTAGCAGCTTGCATTTTTTATGCTTCGATTTTTAAATCGCCCTCGCTTGGCGCAACTTTTCCGGGGGGCATCACGGCCCAAGATGCACAAGACCTTCAGGAAATCGCTGACCGAACGGTGCTTGATTCGCTTTCTACTTGGTACATGGATACAAGTACCGTGCAGGCATTCTTTTCATATACCGTTCAAGGGAATGGTTTAGAAATTCAATTTACCAATACCTCTCAAAACGCATCGAGCTACGCTTGGGATTTTGGAGATGGGGTTTTAAGTGATTCTGCAAATCCGGTTCATATATTCTCTGCGGCGGGCACCTATTACGTTCAACTCATTTCAAACCAAGGCTGCAAAAGCGACACCTTTTTGGATTCCCTCGCGCTTGTACTTATCGGAAATACAGATGAAGTTCAATCCGGCCTTCAGGTGTATCCCAATCCAACCCAAACAGGTTGGAATGTAATGGCAGATGAAAACAGCTCGGCAGGTTTGAGCTTGGAAATGTATTCCCTTTCCGGTCAATTGATTTGGGAAAATGAAATAGGTCATGCGACCACGTTTGTTCCGGGCGAGGATTTGCCTGCCGGGCTTTATCTTTTGAAGTGGAATAGCGAAAGGCAACAGGGGTCTGTGTTATTGCAAAAAATGGGGAGGTAATACATTAAACAACCCCCGAATTGGGGGGGGGGCATTGTTTTAGCCCTTAGTTTGAATGGACCATTATCCAAATATGGGTTTTGGCAAGCCCTACCCTTTCCCGATCGCCATCGAAAAGGACAATTTTGCCAATTTTCTGCATTATTCTCTTGTGGTGAATAAAATTGAACGGATTTAAGTTGTGTAGGGACCACCCAGTCTAGAATTTTTGAGCCAAAAATGCATATTAAATGCCCAGATGTGAGCCAAAACTGCCCGGATTTACAGTCAAACTGCCACATTATACAATTTCCCGTTTTCCCGTTGATTTAACAAACAGCTTTGTATTAAGAATTAAATCTGGGGGCAGCCGAAAACCCCTTTCCTAGAGTAGGCAAAAACTTTATTTTATTGTTTTATGAAAACAATTTCTTTTTTTACAGTAGCTCTTTTGTTTTTGTTATTTTCATGTAAGAAGGAGGTAATTCCAATTGTCGATTCGGATTCAAAGAATGAAATTGGTTTTTCGGTTCCTGGAGTTCCATTTGATGGTGGTTTTACCCCTAAGAACCTTTGCATTTTTGATGAAAGGGTTCGAAGTATTGACGGCATTTTTTACGTAGTGGAATTGGTTTTATTAGATTTTGATAGAACCGGAATTTTGGGCAATAAAATTGGCGTAAATGATGGCCTACTTGCAGATGACGGCCTTGGTTTTGATTTAACATCGGGAGATGGAGTTTATACGACAATTAAAACCTATAATCATGATGCAATCGTTCCTTTTAAAGGATTAGGCATCTCCAGATCCGTACAAGAAACGGCAATTGTTAATACAGGGTTTCATAAAACAATTGAATTGACGGGGTATGCAAAAACGTATCAATATAGAGCTGTTGAGTTAACAAAAGGGGTGACTCCCGAATTAATTTCTGTTACTTGTGATATGGCAATAGGCGGATGCTTTTGTTATGCATGTAGGTGGGGATGGTGCAATAACTGTTGCGTGACATTATCAAATTGTAAAGTTACATTAGGGGTGAAATAATAAGAAATTAATTGCTAAGAATTAAAATTCTTAAATTTTCGGCTCAACTAATTTTTAATTAAATAGCCCTGTTTTTAAATTGGAAATGGGGCTATTTTAATTTTTATGAACATGCCAATGAAAAAGGAGTATCGAATCATTTTTTGGCTTTTGGTGTTTACCTTTCTGTTTTTGTTATTCAAAAAGCCGGTCGAGTATTTTTTGAACTATATTCATTATAATGAAATCAAAAATGATTTGATCGCAGATTGCATTAGCCGTATTTTTTTATTTATTTTTATATTAGGCGCAATTAAGAAACTTGATCTGTTCACAAATTTGACGTTTTATAGGTTAAGGATTGAAGATCCACTTGCTTTGTTGGTCCCTTTAATTTTGATTGCATCTGTAATTTATTCAAAGTTTGATTTTTATAATTCAGTTAGCATTGATGTTTTGTTGTTGTTTTTTACCTATTGCTTGTTGACGGGCTTTATCGAAGAATTTCTTTTTCGGGGAATTATTTTTCCGCTTTTTATTAAAGCTAATATTACAAAGAAAAATGTAATTTATAGTTCAATGTTTTATTCTTCCATGCTATTTGGGCTCATGCACTATATGAATTTTATTAGTGAACCGATGTTTGATTTAGTTACATCACAAGTAATATTTGCATTTTGCATTGGATGTTGTTTTGTTGGGATTCTTTTGAGAGTTGGAAGCATTTTCCCAATGGGAATAGTTCACGGACTATTTAATTTTGGGTTTGGTGCATCTGATTTGGAGTTGAATACATCTGTACCTGAAGCTAACCCAGAAACGACTTGGGTATCTTTGATTTTTACTTTTGTGATTTGGGCCTTATTGTTTCTAATTGGGTTTTTGATGGCCAAGGCTTCAAAAAGCAAGTTCAATTTAGAACAGTTTAACAATATTAAGTTCGGGAACGATGAAGGATAATGGGCTAATTAGTGAATAATGGAATTTAAAAAGCAGAAGGTGAAGCCATTTCTGACAAAGAAATTTTTGAGCTGTTAAAATTTATTCCCTGAATTTTCGGTTTGTGAAAATATCATTCTTAACCGAAGCATTTCTGCCTTCCCCTATCCCTTCTATTCAGTACTCACCAGCAAAACGGTTTCACGGTCAACCAATACCTTGCCTGCGGCAAAGCCTTTTGGTTTGCGCACATGTTTTTTAAATGTCCAGGCAACGGGAACGAGTTTTTCGTTTTTTCGTTTTGAATTTTTTGCGGCGAGAATAGCGGCAAATTCCAATACCGGGGCAGGAAGTTCTTTGCCTGTTGGGTTACGCACAACAACGTGCGAGCCGCCAACATCTTTGGCGTGAAGCCAGACATCATTTTTTTTGGCGAAGCCAAAACTCAACGCATCGTTATTCTTTGCATTTTTTCCGACAAAAATGTCATATCCCTGAAATTGAAAAGTGTGAAAAGATAAAAGAGGCGCAGTAGAATCTTTCGGGCCTTGCAGGCTTGTTAATCCTTGTTTTTCAATAAAGGCATTTAGGTTTTTCAGCGGAGCAGGATCAAAATTCTTTCCCAGCCATTCTAATTTTTGAGCGTGTGGGAATGCTTCAAATTCCTCGACAATAGGAGAAAAGGAATTCGCTTTTTTCTCGGCTTCGATAATTTTCTCTTTGAGGTGCATCACCTGCGTTTTGCGCTTTTTTTGTTTTCGAAACCAAAGCGCAGCATTTTCTTGGGCATTCAACGCAGGGTCAAGTTTTATGCTGATTTCTGTATTTTGATAGAAATCGAAAAGATTGACAGAATCAATTCCTGTTTCTACTACGTGCAAATTGGCCATTAAAATATTTGCAATCTCATCTGCCGGACGACTGGCTTCAAGTTTTTCGAGGTTCTTTTTCCATTCCGGAATTTCTTTGTTTTCTTTTTTCTTTTCCTCGTTCACATATTTTTCCGCTACCCGATAGGCTTCACTGTATTGTCTGAACCGCATATTGGAACGGACAAAAATTCCGATGGCTTCGACGATGTCTTTCCCCAATGGTATTGCGCCAGTATCAGCAGGAAAAAGAGAAAATGCCAGCCCTTTTTTCGATGGGACTAAAAAAAACGCACCTTGTTCGGCTTCCATTTTTGCCTGAATCAGAGCGGCCTCAAATGAATTTTCATTATTTATCAGAAGATCGATTCTTTGGCAAAAGTGAGAATCCAGTATTGGCGAAATTATTTCTAATTTTTGGGCGGTCGGCAAGTTCATTTCCGTTTCTTTCAAGGCATTCCATTCCTTTCCCTCCGGCACAAATTCTAAGTCCTTAATTATGCTTTT
>JAYSVQ010000326.1:0-4785 GCA_043718485.1 Bacteroidota bacterium | reverse complement strand
TTGAAAATGCTCCAAGCTTTGGATAAAACCAGCCGGAGTGGAAAGATTCAACATGTTGGGTTTAATTGGTTGAAAAAATTAGAATCGAAAAAAGGTTTGTATGTGATTTACAATATCGTTTAGGGGCATTTCGATGGACTGCCTTTCCCTATTTCTGTATTTATTAATTTCTACCATTTTCTGCTTCTACGAAGATAGGCAGGCGAATGCGATTTTCATTTTTTTAGCGCATCCGCATAGCCAAAATATTAAAGAGTATGAACAAGTCAAAAATTTGATTTTTAGGTAGGGCGTTTACCGAGTGCCTGAAGAAGGGGAGAAATCTTGGTATGGGTTTCTTCAAATTCTTCATTAGCCTCTGATTGCCAGGTTATTGCACCTCCTGAATGAAATGAAAATTCCCCCTTTTCCGTCTCTAACATGAGGGTTCTGATGACCACATTTAAATCGAAATTCCACGCTGGGTCGATGTAGCCAATACTGCCCGAAAATAAGCCCCGGCCCGATTTCTCCAATTCCTCAATTCGCTCCATCACCCTTATTTTGGGTGCGCCTGTCATCGACCCGGGAGGAAAACAACACTCAATTCCCAGAAATGGGTCTGAATTTTCAGGCAAGACGCCTTCAACCGTGCTTACCAAGTGGTACAAACCTTTCAAGGTTTGAACCTCAAAGAGTTTAGGGACTTTTACTGTGCCTGCCATGCACACCCGATTTAAATCATTTCTGGACAAATCGGTAATCATCACATTTTCTGCCCTATCTTTTTGAGAAGTAAACAATTGATTTTTTTCTTCATCCACTTTCGTCACATCTCCACTTCGCTTCAAGGTTCCTTTTATAGGTTGGGTTACGATTCGGCTTCCTGTTTTTTGAAGGAACCGCTCTGGCGAGGCACACAATGCCCAAGTATTTTCTTTTCTTAGACAGGCTGCAAAAGGGGTAGGTGAAATTTCGATTAATTTCTTCCACAACAATTCCGGGTGGTTGACTGAAATTTCACCGAAAAATTCTCTGCAATAATTCAATTCGTAAAAATCACCTTCACGGATAAAGTTTTTTATCCGTGCCATTCGCTCAAGGTACGCCTCCTGTTCTACCTGAGCCTGAATGCCTGCCTGAACAGAAAGAAATCTTTCAATTTTCTTTTCAGGAACCCATTCCCCAAAAATACATATTTCATCGCTTCCTTTTTCCCTTGCGATTACAATTTCCGGTTCAAAATAAAACAAGGCTGGAAAAGGAATACTTGCTGGTTTGGGTGTAGGCAAATCGGGATTCAGCTCATTCTTAAATTCATACGAAAAAGCACCGAATTTCCAGCCAGGAGGGGCCTTTTTCAACTCAGAAAGGCTTTCCCATGATTGGCAAGATTCAGGATTTCCTGCCGCTGCAATCCACTCAAATCGGCTATATTCATCCTTTTCGACCTCACATGAATCCAAAAAGACCATCCAAGGATATTGGCTTAAGTCTTGCAAGGCTGCATCCTTAATCCAATGTTGAAAAGGAATCGAATGGTGGAAATAAGGAATCAAACTTTAACGGCCAGTTCAATAATTTGTTCGCGGTCAGGCCCAACTGAAAGTGTGGTGATTGGCGTCTCCAATTCTTCACTTAAATAGCGAATATAGGATTGCAATTCTTTTGGCAATTGGTTTTCTGAACGCACCTCGGTTAAATCTTCTTTCCATGCAGGAAGCGACTTGAGAATCGGTTCCATTTTTTGATGGATGTCGAAAGGAAGTTCATTTGTTTCTTTACCAGCGATTTTATATCCGGTACAAACTTTTATTTCTTCCATTCCGGAAAGCACATCTGCTTTGGTCATGATTAGGTTAGTAACCCCATTCAGAAGAATAGCATACTTTAATGCAGGAATATCGAGCCATCCGGTACGGCGAGGTCTGCCGGTTGTGGCGCCAAATTCATGACCCATCTTGCGGATGTAGGCTCCGGTTTCTTCATGCAACTCGGTTGGAAAAGGCCCACTTCCGACCCTTGTGCAATACGCTTTGAAAATCCCATACACCCTTTTTATAGAAGAGGGTGAAATTCCTAAGCCTGTGCATGCACCCGCAGCCGTTGTCGATGAACTGGTCACAAAAGGATAGGAGCCGAAATCTAAATCGAGTAAGGAACCTTGAGCCCCTTCGGCTAAAATATTTTTACCCTCTGCTAATGCGCGATGCATAAAATGTTCTGAGTCTACCAGCCTCATTCCCTTCAGAAAATCAATGGACTCAAAAAATATTTTTTCTTGTTCAATACTTGTGGTTTCTGCGCCCATTTGTTCCAATAGCCACTTGTGGCGATCTGCCTGACTGCGGTAATGCTGCATAAATTCAGGGCTTTCAATATCGCCAACCCTTAAACCCGAGCGACCTGCTTTGTCTTGGTAGGCTGGTGAAATGCCTCTAAGGGTAGAACCAATTTTTAATTCGCCTTTTGCAGCTTCACTTGCAGCATCGAGCAACTTATGGCCCGGCACAATTAAATGGGCTTTGCGCGAAATGAGAAGATGGGAACGAACATCTACCCCAACCGCTTCAAGGTTTTCAATTTCTTTTCGCAAGGTAATGGGGTCAATCACAACGCCATTACCTATTAAACAAATCGTATTCTCATGAAAAATACCGGAAGGAATGAGATGAAGTACAAATTTCTTTCCTTTAAATTCTATAGTATGACCCGCATTTGGCCCGCCCTGAAATCGGGCCACGATTTCATATCGGGGCGCAAGTACATCTACAACTTTGCCTTTTCCCTCATCTCCCCATTGTAATCCTAGCAATACATCTACCGGCATGATTTAACTTTTTGCGAGTGATTCCAAGGCCTCTGTTTCAGTGGAGAAAACATGAAATATGCTGTTGAGTTTTGTAATAATCAACAAATTTCGGATGTAATCTGAGGGATTTATTAAAACGAGTTCCCCTCCTTTTTTCCGGGCGCGTGTTAACAAAGTAATGAAAACACCTAAACCGGTGCTATTGACATGTTTTATGGCTGACAAGTCAATGGCTACTTTGAAAATTCCCTCATCCAGTCTTTCGTTAAAGTGCTCAAGCAAGGCGTGGCCATCATGCTCACCCACCAAACTGCCCGAAAGCAGATAAATGGCTGAGTTATCATTTTCTTTGTATGTAAATTCCATTACTATTTAATGCGTTTCTAAAGAATGATCTACTTTTTTGTTTTCGCAATCGGTGCGCGTGCATTGCCCGTACAAAACGAGGGAATGGTGCATTATATTGAAGTTAAGCAAATTGCCGATTAACGTCTGTGTATCCCCAACCCTTGGGTCACAAAATTCAAGCACCTGGCCGCAATCCATGCACACCAAATGGTCATGCTGGCGGAAACCAAATGCCTTTTCATATACTGCCTGAACAGAACCAAAAAGATGCTTTTTAACCAAATCACATTCAATCAATAAATCAAGCGTATTATAAACCGTAGCCCGGCTTACGCTGTAATTTTTATTTTTCATGTGGATGTACAAAGACTCAACATCGAAATGGTCGGTTCGGCGATAAATTTCTTCGAGTATGGCAAAACGCTCAGGTGTTTTTCGCTGACCTCGCGTATCGAGGTAGGCAGAAAAAATCCTTTTTACTTCTTCCAGCTTTTCGTGCTGCTTTTCAGGTGAGGATACGGGCATAATGAACCAAGGCGAAAATTACAGATAAAAAAGAGGATTGCCCAAGCCTACTTTGATTTCGCTCTACGGGCCTTATTTGCCTCTCTCTGGCTTGAGTTTACCACCGGCTTTTTTACTTTTCTGAATTTTTTCCACTTTTCCTTTGATCTCAGGCGCTTCAATGTCAGAAAGTGGCTGGGAAACCATTTTCTGTGGAATTTCTGTCAAGGAATAGATAAGTTGCTTTTTGATTAAACCAGAAGCAACTAATAATTCAAGCCCATGTTTTATGGTAACCCGACTAATGTTGAGTTTTTTGCTTTTAAAGTGGAGGTACAAGGTTTCGATATCGAAAATCTCGGTTCTTCTATACATTTCTTCAAGAATAGCAAAACGGTCGGGTGACTTTCTTTGCTGTCTGGTATCGAGGAAATCAGCAAAAAAATTTTTTACTTCTTCCAGTTTTTTATTCCGTTTTTCAGATGAGGATGCAGGCATAATGAATCAAATCGAAAATTAGACATAAAATGGAATATTGCCCAAGCCTACTTTGATTTCGCTCTACGGGCCTTATTTGCCTCACGTTGGGTTGAATTTACGACCAACTTTCTAACCTTGCCTGCCCGGGCTTTTTCCTCATCCAGATTATATTTCCTGATTTTGAGGCTTTTTCCTTTAATTTTTTGCGTTTCATTGCCCGAAAGGAGCCGAAAGGCACTCTTTAGGGGAACTTCAACCAATGAATAAGTATCGTAGATAGAAATGGTTCCGATTTCGGCAGAATCGATGCCTCCATCTCCTGTTAAAAAGCCCACTACATCACCCCGCCTTAATTTGTCGTTTTTTCCGCGGGACAAAACGATTTTTTCAAATTTATCGACCTGTACATTTTTTTTAGGGTCTCCACTTTTCTTTTCTGTTAATTTAAATTCCTTGGTCGGAATATTTATTTTCTTGTGAAAGGATTCGAAATAAATTTTATCCTTTTGGGAGGACAGTAAAGCATAACAAGAACCTTTTTTTCCGGCCCGACCGGTTCGGCCCACCCTATGTAAATAAATCTCAAGCTCAGAAGGCATGGAGAAATGAATCACCGCTTGCAATTTATCAATATCAAGCCCTCTTGCCGCCAAATCGGTAGC